>DXJF01000082.1 GCA_019057375.1 Candidatus Heimdallarchaeota archaeon | reverse complement strand
CTCTACTACAAATAAAAACATTGTTCTTTCCAAACATGGAGTCAAAACAGTATTTAGATGAGATAAATTCCTTCTTCAAATCAACTGGGTATCCTGAACCATTTGAAAAATCACAACAACTGTTATGGGAATATTCTGCTCTTAATAAGAAAGAATCGCCAAAATCAGCCTACACTCAGAAAAGCAGAAGAGAGATAATCGAAAGTATTCAAGAAGAGACTGATGCCTTCGATTTCGATACAAACGTGAAGAACAAGGATAATCTTGTTAGTCAACTAGTCGAAAACATTAGGAAAAGGATAAACAATGCTTAGTTCTGACGGAAAATCAGTTAAGTATACAGATTTTCAGAAAAGATGCTTAGAAGCGTTCAAAACAAAATCTAACGTCTTTGCTATTGCTCCTAGTTCAGCAGGAAAAACCTTCATCACAGAGCAATATATTTCAGAATACTTTCAGTCCATCTTTGGTAAATTTTTGAATTCTCCTAGAAAATTCAAAATTGGATTCATACTTCCTTACAAATCTTTAGCAGTCCAAGAATTCAATCACTCTTTGTCTTTGTTTGATCAGAGAGGGATAAAGACTCTTCTTGCAGTTGGAGGGGTGGAAATTGAAGAGGAAGAGATAGGAGATGCAAATATCATTATTGGTACTTATGAGAAATTTTTAGTACTTTTAAAACGATATGAAGTTCTGCACAAGTATCTCAAAATATTAATCATCGATGAATTCCATTTTCTAGGAACAGATAGAGGGAAAGTAATAGAAGAAATATTACTTGAATGGCAGAGAAATGAAAGGCAAGCTCAGTTAATTTTACTCTCTTCTTCAATAGCTAATCCTCTAGAGATTTCAGATTGGTTAAATGTTTATCCTATAATAGAAACTAAAAGACCTGTTCCAATTGATTACTCTATTGAGGTTTTTGCGGATCCTCTCAAATATCTAGATAAAACAGATAGCTTTGGAAAGCAGATTTTAATTTTTACTCACTCACGGTCTGAAAGTGAATCATTGGCAACAAAAATAGTCTCAAAAAAAGAAGTAATTCAGGATTTTGAGATTGAAAAGATGATATCTGAAAATCTTGAGAGTGTTACAGATTCAAAGACTAAGAAGATATTACAAGAAACATATTTTCCTCCTAGTTTGAAAGAGATGGTTAAGAAAGGGGTTGCTTATCACCACGCAGGTTTATCAGATCTAGTCCGGTTAATTGTAGAGAACATGTTTCTCAATGGAGAACTGAACACTTTGGTTTCCACTTCCACTCTTGCAGCTGGAGTAAATTTACCAGCTGATGTTTCTGTTTTTACTATAAAACATAACAGGATAAAGACAGAGAACAATTTGGTCTTTCAGACTCTAGGGAGAGCAGGAAGACTAGGGATGAAAGATTCAGGAGAAGGAGTTGTCTTGGTTAGTAGTGAGCGCCTTAGGAAGCAAACTGAACAGAAGTTTTTCAGTAATGCAACAGAACTGAAAACAGCTGTTCCACTATTCCAACCCATAAAGAGTTTCTTTGGAGATTATGATTTTCTGGTTCAGTTTTACTTGAGTAGGATCTATAATTCAGATAGGACTTTTTCCAGTGAATTGACTAATTTGCACGAAAATATTGAAGATTCATTGTGGTTCTATCAAAATAGATCAAAAGTAATGAGAAATCTAGTTGATTTTGAGCTGTTTCAAGCACTATTTTCATCTTCAGAATCGACTCTCGAAACACATGAAATAATTGATTTCTATAGAAGATTTGATAGGACTAGAAATGTAGTAGAAAGAAAGATGGAGATAATCTCAATAGAGGGTGTAAACACAGCAGCAATTATTGCGAATATCAAAGAACAATCAAAGTTATATCAGATCTATTTATCAGCGTCTAGAAGGAGCTGTACGTGTCAAAGTAAGCATTCCAATTACATATGTAAGCATCAAAGATATCTGCTAGAAAAATATCCTGAGGGGCAAGAAAGATGGCTGAATAATTATGGAATTTTAGACTTTTTATACAAAGAAGGATTTATTGTAAAATCAGCTGAAAATAGAGTCAATTTAACCTATATGGGTCAACTAGCTGCAAGACATTATATTCATCCTTACGATTTTATTGATTATCTAGAATTTTGTGGTGTAAATAAAGAATTAAATATAACTCAATACCTCAAACAGTTCATAACGAAGGATAAACGAATCAAACAAGAGATAAAAGCTAATGAACTATCTTCTCTTCTAGCAATCCGGTTAGCTCATGATATCGTAAATGGAATTGAGATAAGAAGAATTTGTAAAAAATATAACGTTAGCGACAGTTTTGTAAGTGAGTGGAGAGAAACTATTTTTCGATTCATGAAGATGTTTGAAGTATTGAATCTATTTATTGGTAAAAAAACAGAAGCAGAAAAGCTAGAAAACTGGTTAAAGGATAGTAAAGGTTTTGCTGAATTAGAGATATATAGAAGTGCAATAAAAACAAGAAATGAAGTTAGTACTTGAGATTGAATAGTTTATCTTCTGGGTCTTTTTCGTCTTTTTAAAACTCTAATTGCAAAAATTGAACAAATCGAGATTATAATAGCTGGAATGTAAGAGCTATCTGATATTGTAATATTGAAATAAGATGAATTGTATGGAATTTCCACAGGTTCAACTAATGGGTGATAATCAAAACTCCACCCTTCACCTTCAATTCTACAATTATCTTGATCTAAACAGTTACTCCAGTAATTACCTATGAGACCAATACTGTTCCAGTCGTTATCTTCTCCATCATCGTATGCTTGGAACTCACCATCGATATGATTTTCAAAGAAATTGTTCTGGTAGATAAAATTATCATGAGAAAATTTGCTTAAACGAATTGCATAGTTAATATTCTTCTCAAAAATGTTGAAAGTTATCGTGCTATAGGAAGAGGATTCTAGAAAAACACCTCTTGAATTGTATCCAATATAATTATTTGTTATCGTCAGAAATTCACAATGATGAGCATATATTCCACCATGAAATTCCCATATTTCTTCTTCACTGTTCCCAAAAATTGCATTTCTTTCAATAAGAGTGGGACTGGTGATAGAATTGAGTATTATTCCTATTATTCCCCCAGTTAGAGTATTATTAATGATGTTGAGGTATAAAGTAACTGTGTAATAGTTATGGAAGGAAATTGCGTATAGTTCATATTCGAAACTATTATTCAAAATATCTATCCTGGAACTATCATCTAATCCTATACAGCCTTCACATTCCTTGAATTCACTATTCTGAATTGTGATATTATCGCAATTCATGATATTTATGGTTGATGATTCACATAAAATACTTGAAATATGTATATTTTGAGATGCTACAAGAAAAATAGCATCTCGACAGGATTTAAAAACACAATACTCAAACAGGAAATTTACTCCATTGTAGCAATCAACACCTTCTGAGTCTGAGTTTCTTACAGTCAAAAAGGAAAAAGTAAAATTACTGCAGTTCCAACAATACAACCCAGTATAGGAATTATCTATAAGCACATAATGAAATTGCACATTGCTACAATTTCTAAAGGAAAGTGCGCTGTGACGCGAATTCTCTATAGAGTTAAATGAACTAAAACTTATACTTATGTTAGAGCTATTGTAAAACATTATGGCATTAGAATTGAATAAGTCAAAGAATCTATTTTCAAGAGAGATATCAGAACAATTGATGACAATAAGTTGATTATATTCTGGGGATATACTAAAATTAACTTGATTTACAAAAATACCTAATTTTTTCTCATTTACTGTATTATTTTCAATATTAAGAGTGTAAAAAATGTCTTTATCTTTCATCAAATTTCCGATATCTATTGAAGTAAATCGGTTTGATAGTATACTAGAATATGCAGATTCTCTTATTTCTAAGCTACATCTTTCTGAAGTAATATTATTGTTTTCGATTGTAGAATCTGGAGAATCCACAATTTTCAAGCTTCTTGTATTTGTAAACACATACCCTTCATACCCACCATTAGCATAATTATCCCATATACTGCAATCCATAATTGTTGTATTTGGAGAAGAAGAAATGAAGATTGATTCAGATCCACTCCTAAGAATCTGATTGTCTATTATACTAGTATAATTTGAATTATAAACAGAAATACTATCAGATCTAGAATCAGCTACACTATTATTCATAATTGTGCAGTTTGAGCAGGATTCTAATTGAATACCCGTAGATATATCAAATTGATTCTGATTACTTATAGTTACATTATCACTCTGAATTAGATTAATCATCGAATACTCTTCAAATATTATTTGATCAGTCAAATTAACAAAAAAACCATATTCTCTTTCAGCAATAAAATTATTTTCAACTTGATGTTCAAAATAGTCTTCAATTACATCATTTCTTATCACTATCGATCCAGTATTCAAAGAGTTTTTTAGAATTTTGATACTCCTACAACCCCCTAGAGAAAGAGAAAAATAAGCTTTATTAGAAATTGTATGGGAAATTGTGATATTTGTTACATCATGTGAAAATAAACTTGAATACGCATCCTCTTCTCCATCAAACTTATTGTTATTAAACATTAAATTTTGAGCATAAATCAAACTTACATCAGTTGATTCGAAATAATTTTCTTGAATCAGTGTGTCTGAACAATTCCATAAGTATAAACCTATTTGAGAAGAGGTTGAATAACCCAGAAATTTGTTTTTTCTGATAGTAATATTGCAGGAATCCTGTGCAGTCATTCCAAATGAATGTTTGTTTTTCTCTGAATCAATTTTAAAAATATTATCTTCAACTATTATTGAACCAGAATTTTGTTCCCATAAACGTAAACAACAAAATTCTTCATTAGTAAAATAGCAGTTACGGACAATATAACTATACGTTGTATTGTAAATTTTAATATCGAAATTTTCATCTGACTTAAACTTCAATCCTTCTATAAGAAAGGGGTTCTCATCAGAACCATCTCCAAGAAAGTTATAATTGGAAACATCATCATTGGAAGTAATCTCTATACAATTGTGGGTTTCATATTCCGTAAATACTGTAAACATAAGAATGGTAACAGTAGAACTCAAAATCAATAGCACTACACTAATAATTACTACTGTTTTCTTCGTAAAGACCGATTTAAGCATAGAGAACTTATCAGACACTTTTATCACTATTATTACGGTGTTAACCGTAGCGATGCTTATATGTGTTTTTGAAAAGAGGAGAATCTTATCCAAAGATGGTGGTGCTGAATCTGAAGACCGTTACCCACTGAATGAAAATCTGGAAAGAACAAAATATGAATTTATAATGTTTATTTCTTCAATTATCCTATAGCAAGTTTATGCAGTAGCAGAAGAAAAAGAAAGTACAAAAGTATGAACTAATTGGATACATTTCTATTTTTTTCTTTTCAAACTAAATGCTCAATTTTCTTCACTTTATATATCAAAGTACCTATAATAAGTCGACATGGCTAATACACAAGATAATATAGAAGACAGTAAATCTACTGCTTCTAGTAAGAAAAAGACTGTTAAAGAAGAGAAAGATGCTCTTCAAGACTTCTTGTCAGGGATTACTGGTCTCTCTGATTCTATGAAAAAGAGAGTTCATAAAGTCCTCAATACTGAAGGCATAGTTGATCCGAGAGGTATCAAATCCTTAACCAAAAAACAGCTTGAGGAACTACCTGGTATTACTGAAGCAACAGCATCGCTCTTACTTGATCAATTTAAAACAAAACAAGAAGGTAAAATCTTCCTTTCATTAGAGGAGAGAGAAGAATTAGAGACTGTAAGGTCAAAGATTAAAACAGGTGCTAAAGCTTTGGATGACCTTCTTCAAGGAGGTATTCCTACAGGAACTTTCGTTGAGCTCTATGGAGCACCCCAGTCAGGGAAAACTCAGCTTTGTTATACTATCACTGCCAACTGTTTACTTCCAGAAGAATACGGAGGGCTTGAATCAGGCATAATTTGGTTGGATACAGAAGGATCTTTTAATTCCCAGAGACTTAAACAAATTTTATCTTATTACAAATACACTCACAACATTCCAAATAACAAGATTGATACTAGAAAATTCATGGTTGCAGCGACTAGAACTTTATCGCAAATAGAACTAGCTCTTAAAGAAGCAGGAAGAATTATTGCTAAGAACAAAGTGAAATTGCTTATCGTTGACAGCCTAATGGACCCCTTTAGAGCAGAATACGGAGGATTAGGACAATTAGCAGATAGACAAAAACATCTCAACAGAGTATTGCATTTACTCATGAGAATAGCAGAAGCATGGGATCTCGCTGTTCTTTATACTAACCAAGTTATGGCAAACCCGGATCCTTTCGCAACTGCAATGGATAAGGTTTTACCCAGTGGAGGCTTTGTTTTAGGACATGCCTCTGATATCAGATTATGGCTTCGCAGAGCTACTAGCAAGATTCGCAATCAGTACGATGCCCCTAATGCTAGAAGAGCCTTAATTACTGATTGTGGTTGGTTGCCTATGACTGAAACTCACTTCTCCTTAGGTCCCTTTGGAGTTTGTGATGTTGAGGAAGAAGCTAAACATCGCGAGCTAGCTCTAGAGATTGGTCTTGGTCTGGATTCTCCAGAAGAGGATGAAAAAGACGAAGAGGAACTCAAGACAGAATTTGCTAAAATAGAGTGAGGGGAGTATATTGCGTAAGACATCTTTCTTTCTTGTTTTCCTACTAATCATACCTTTACCGTTCTCTCAGTTATTGGTAACTAGTTTCACCTCCCCTGATGATATTTCCACTGACTTTGGTTATACTTTAGAGTATGATTCTTCTACTGATTTCGTTATTGAGGATAGAATCATTCGCATTGTCTCTGTTGAAGATGGAGGAAATTCTGAGTCTGCAGAACACCCTCCTTCACCAAGTCTTCCTCACTTATCTGCTGCTAACTACCCTAGTTATACTACTACAACTGGTAATGCTTCTGATATACAAAGAGGTGAGATAATTGATGCTTCATCTTCTACGGAATATGAGCTCCTTAGTTTAGTTCCTGTTGATAGAGGAACTCATTATTGGTATGATCTTGAGGAAATCCTAAGCAATCAAGAAGCAGCTTCAGGCAGTCTTAGTAATTCTGTCTTCGCACTAGAATTTACTGTTCCTGTAAGTACTGGTCTTATGGCTATTGGTTTCAATCTTTCTGAGATTACCACACTAATTTCAAATGTCATCTCAATTTATGTAACCGATAATCTATCCAATTATCTATTTGATTATCTAATGTTTTCTGAAATCTCTTTTCACACTTATAATTTTCACAAAAACAATCCATCTTCAGAGATGCTCTTCACCTTCTGGGATCACCCAACCACAACTCAAGTTGACTATCAACTTACAGCTGATACAGCTTATTATATTGTTCTAGAATCAGCTGGAAATTTCACTCTTCAAACCTCTGAGGATCAAGCTGGAATTGATGATAATCGTGTCTATATCAAGGAAAATGATAGTTGGGTTGAACAGCTGAATGTAGATATAGATCTTACTGTCTTCACAGGATTAATAGTACAAACCTCAATTGTTAGTAGTGGTCAATCAAACATTCTTTATGATACTACTTTTATAACTGGTATTAACCATGTGCTAGTTTCATCATATTATGATAGTAGTTCATTATACGATTGTTCCTCGGATTTCTTGGCTTTAACAGTTCTAGATTCTTTCAATCCAGATCACTTAACACTCACTTCTCCTCCTACTGCTGAATATTCTGATCAAATTCAATTAATTGCTAAAGTAGAGAATAGTTTTTTTCAACCACTGCAAGGAGAAGCAGTAGATTTCTATTATTCTTCAGACAATCAATCATGGATATCTTTAGCACAAGGTGTATCTAATGAAGATGGGTTCGCCCTAGCCACTTACTCAATAGATGAAGCTTCAGGAACTAAAAATTTCAAAACTATTCTCAATCTTCTCGCGTCTTATAGCTCTACTAATCAACAGAAAGAAATCATTGATATTATTTTACCTCAGATTTATTGTAGATACGGAAGTGCTCCAGGACATCATGACTTAGCTCAATACCAAATGAATACAAGGATTATAGATAATGACGGTCAACCCATCACTGGACTGATGGTTTTCTTTTATGTTCAGGGGAGCATTGATCCAATTTTCTTAGCAACCAATTCCTCTGGATGGGCTTCATCAGCTTATGGTTTTCTGGATTGGGGTGCAGGGTATTATCCTAATTCATTCTGGGTGACTATTTCCATGGATTCTGATCTCTATGTCTATCAGTCAACAACTTATAGCAACATCAATATAGCAAGAAGTCTAATCTTTCTCCAACACCCCGAAAACCTTCAAAGCTATTGGAATGATCCTGTTAATATCGATCTTAGTTTTAATGATACTGAAGGAGATGCTATTCCTTCTTTGAACTATGAAGTTATCTTATATAGTTTTTCTGACAATCAAAATACTTCCCTTGGTTTATATCAAACTAATATTTCAGGAGAGGGAACAATTTCCTTTGCTTCAGGTTTCTTTAATCCAGGTGAGTATACAATTTATATTAAAGCAAATTCAGCTGATTATTTCTATTTAGAAGAGACTATATCACTATCAATTCATAGCGATCGAGCTCAAATTACTCTCAACATTAGTGAATCAGAGATCTATGTTTATGGTTCTGTCATTCCTCTGGAAATATTCGTAACTGATCATTTTGGAACTCCTTTAGAAAACGTCCAAGTTTTAGTACATGTATCTGCTGCAAATTTTCCAGATATATGGGATGAATTTTACACTATCCAAACCAATTCTTCAGGTTATGCAATTTTGGATTTATCTCTTGACATGCAGGTTGGAGACATTCTAAACATCCTTGTATTTACTTCTGATTATTATTTAGATGGCATTCTCTTATATAGTCAGGCAACTTCTTTTGTATCTTATTTCAGCTGTGTTCCAGCTCCTAGTGAGATTACAGAAATATCTGATTTATCTGGCACAAACCAGGATACAATTGAGATAAGAGGAAGAGTTCTTTCTAATGGCAATCCGGTAATCAATGAAACGGTTATTATCACTATCCTAGGTAACCAAAATCCAGTTACAACTGATGGAGATGGGTACTTCAAACTTGATTATCTAATAGAACAAGGAGGCACCATCACAGTAGAAATCGTATTCAGTGGCTCATCAAATTACCTAGAATCTAATAAGACAATAACTTTGTCTAGTTCTGCTTGTCCTGTGATTATTTATGCAGATGATATCTATCATAATAACTCTAATCCAGTAACGTTTTCAGTGAGTATTGATTCAGTTTATGGTACGTCTCCAACTGGAGTAGAAGTTCGATTTTACTGGTACGATGGGTCAAATTGGATTTACTTAAATTCTGCTTTTACTGATAGTATGGGATATGCTTCACTTACTTCAGCTATCACCTTCCCTTTAGGTATTTATCAATGGAAAGTGGAAGTTGTTGGATCCAATAGCTGGCTAACTAGTGAATCAATACATTACTTCCAAATTGGTATAAGAACATCCATTAGCTCAACAGTACAACCAACAGCTGAATATAAACAGACTATTAGTATTCTTGCAACAGTTAGAGATGAATACAATCAACCCGTTATAGTTGAAGTTTCTTTCTACTTGAATGGAACGTTTATTGGTTCAGTTTTTTCAGATATTTTAGGCAATGTCATTTTCGTATGGGCTATTGATTTTGTTCCAAGTGATTACGTTTTAACAGCTCAAACTATGGAAACAGGGATGTATATTGCTAGCTCAGATTCAGATTTAATTACAATTGAAAAAACTCAGAGTCTCATATCTTGTGAAGATGCGTTCATATTTTATAATGAAGATTTTACCCTTACCATACTTCTATTCTCCCCCGTAACAGGTATCTCCACAGCTTATCTAGGCATCAATATTGAAGGTATTTACAACACTCAGCTTCTCACAGATTTTGAAGGGAATGTATATTGGTTGATACCTTTATTAGAACCAGGAATTCATACGGTAGTTATCTCCTTTTCAGGGGACAATTTCTATTATTCTTCTACTCATTCTATTACTCTTCAAGTCGATAAGATGCCCACTACAATTGATTTCACTGCTCCAAATCAAGAATATGAATCTATGTATTCTATTTACGGATATATTGAAGATACTTTTAATCAGCCTAGACAATTTGTTTCTGTATCTTTACTAATTAATGGTTCAATCGTTCAGACAGACATTACAGATAATTTCGGATATTTCACTTTTTCGATCAATCTTTTACCTGGTGCCTATGTAGTTGAAATCGAGTATGAAGGAGACGATTATTATCTATCTGCATCAAATCAGAAAACAATATACATCTGGAAAATCGATTCATCTGTTCAAGGTACAATTATTTGGGAAAATATGACTCTTTCGATGACAGCTTTGTTGCTTGATTCTAAGAACAATCCAATAGCTGATCAGCTGGTTTTCTTCTATCTTAATGGAAGCTATATTGATCAAACTTTAACCAATAGTACAGGCAATGCAGTTATTGAATTAAACGGAATAGAAACTGGATTTTTCACAATTTTAGTAGTATTTTCAGGTACATCAATTTATGCTGAATCGTCTCAAACTATTGTTCTTGATCAAGAGAAACAACAAACAGAAATGAGCGTTCATATTTCAGAAGGAATCTATGGAACAACAACAACTACAATACAAGTATATCTCACTTCCAATTCAGTTCCTATAGCTGTTCAAGTAATAAAACTTGTAATCAATGGTGTTGAATATTTTGGTTTAACTAATAGTTCAGGATATCTACTTATGTCACTTAATCTCTATGAAAATGCCGGAATCTACTCTTTAGATGTAATTTATGAAGGTTCTACTATCTATTCATCTGTATTAGTAACTACTTCATTCTATATATCCAAAGCAGAAGCTATAATCGATTCAATCTTTCAATATGAGAATTTTCAACCAATCATTTATGGTACTCTCGCAACTGTAATAATATTGGAAGGAGAAGCTATTCAGATATTGGTAGATTACATAGGATATGACACCCTCTACACTGATGAGCTGGGTGAATTTGAAACCATTCTCGTTTTATCAGCTGGTACATATTATATTACGGCTAGTTTTGCAGGTAATAATAATTACTTTGCATTTGAAAAAACAATTGAAGTTGCTATTCATAAAACAACAACTGTAATAGCAATTCAAGACAGCTTAAATCAGACTTATGAAAGTGAAACCACAATTGGTTTTACTCTTCTAGATGTGTTGAATAATCCTCTAGTAACTTCTGTAATAGTAAAATTAGATGGTTCTTACTATGCAACTGTAAATACAAATAGCTTAGGTTATGCAGAAATACTTCTAGCAGCTGATATCAGTGCAGGTATTCATACCTTAACTATTGAGTATCAAGGTGACACAAATCACTATCAAACAGCGGCAGATATAACTCTTTATACAAAATATGCAATTGTTCTAGAAAGTATTCAAACTATATCTGAAATTTATGGGACTTCAGGGAGCATTTCTGGCAAAATAAATAATTATTCTGGTAATCTAATTCTTGTCCAAATTAATCTAGAAATTGATGGACAATTCTTTTCTACTTATACAGATAGTAGCGGTAATTTTCTCTTTGTGCTTGACCAGTATCTATCAGCTGGAGATTACCAAGTGAGTATCCATGTTATAGCAACTGATTACATTAATTACTTCGAACATTTACTCACCTTCACTAGAGGAAAAGGAAATGCTTCGATTACAATTAATACAGACCAATTCGTTTTCAATGAGGATATTATTCTTGCAGGGACACTTGCATTTGAATCAACACCCTTGGTAGGAATTGAAATCACTGTTTACATCAATAATGTAGAAATGGGGTCTCTTATAACAGATTCAGAAGGAAACTTCTACTTCCCTTCAAATTGGATAGATCTTTCACCAGGTATTTATTCTATCCGAATTACAGCTTTAATCACAGATCCAAACATAGCAGAGACTTCACAAAACTTCCTTCTAGAAATTCTTCGAGATGCTATTTCTTGTATAGTCACTTGGGGAAATGCAAGTGTCGAAGAAGAGGTAGAATTGATAATTACTTTAAAAGATTCTAAT
>DXJF01000081.1 GCA_019057375.1 Candidatus Heimdallarchaeota archaeon | reverse complement strand
CTTATCTGCATATTTGAGAGAGTATCAAACATTAACCCCATTAGATATCACATCTAGTCCTTTCCGATTTTCTAGTCAACTTTCAAGACAATAATAGCTCTGTCTTTTTTTGAAGCTTTAAAATTTATTCCAGAAAAAAATAAAAAATGAAGAAAATCTTACCACGTATAATATTTTTTGTGTGGTAAGATTTTCTTGTCATCAATCGCGTGGTTGGTTCTTGAGATTTAAAAAATGATAGAGTTAATTTCAGTAAGATAATTTTTCATCAACCATGAAATAAAGCTCTAATTCAACTGGATTTTCTTCAAGTGGATAAGAATCTTCTGTTATTTCTCCCTGAATTGCATAAGGAATACTTGTATTCCACCCTTCCCAGTAATTGCCTTTCATAGTTGTTATCTCATACCAGGTGTTGTTTGAATTATCAAATGAAAACGCATTTTCGGTGACTTGGTTACCGTTTTGTATGAAAGCATTGTGATGAATAATATTGTCTCTCGAATGTTCAAGATAGATTCCATACTTTCGGTTTTCTTGGATTAAATTGTAAGTTATACTATTATTGTTTGAATCAACCAAATTAATTCCATACCCGTAATTTATGGCTATGTGGTTGTAACTAATGTTATTGAAAGAAATTGTGCTTAAATGAAGGTTAGATGCAGAGATACCGAACCTATTGTTCTCTGAAATTGTATTGTTTAGTATTTTCAAATGATAACCTCTGATAATTTCTATACCAATACCGTTATTATAAGGATCAACTTCCCACCAACTCGAACTTCTAAAGAAATGATTACCTATAATACTAGTATTATTAGAATAGCTGTTAACAAGTCCCCAACGATTTTCACTACAGTTGTTTTTGCTAACATCTACAAAATGTGAATTAACTAAATTTACACCCACATAGTTACGATAAATTGTATTATTACAGATAGTTGAATTATCACTTCTGCTTAACGATACTGCAAATTCAGATTGTATTATTGTGTTATTAACAACAGTAACTAGATTTGAATCATGAACGCTTAATCCCTCAAAGTTATCACATTTGTAAATATAGTTGTTAATTATTTTCACTGTTCCATTTGCATTCTGATTTAAGGATATTCCTCCATGGTATTCTTCTAATCTACAATTCTGAATCACAAAGTGCTTAGCTGTGTTGAATATCTTAATTGCATACATATACTCATTTTTGGGTTCTTTAGTGATTTTTAAATCTTCAATTAAAAATGGGTCTTCAGCTGTTCCAGATCCAGAGAAATCGTAATTGTTAAAATCATCATCAGAAAGGATCAAAATTGCTTTATCTGGATAATCAATTGTTAGAATAATAGGAACAATGGCTGCTAGCATTAAAAGCAGTATCAATGAAGTAAAATTGATATTGGATTGTTTCATTAAGAACATTAAGCTTTGAGTATATTTAAAATATTGTTAAGTTAAACCAAATAAATAACAATCACTTTTTATTTCAGCGCTTTCTGCTATTTTTTCTCTTAGTGGCATCTATTCTTCTTAGATTTTCAGTAAAAGTTTCAATGAATAGTTTCTCATCTTGTTCGTTCATAACAGAAGTAGAATGAAGATAATCCAGATTAGTTGTTTTATTAATCTTACAGAAAGATAGATAAATAGCTGCTGCTGAATTGCGATCTATTTTGTTACCTATGGCTATAATGTGGAATCTTTTGAAATTAATAATTTTGATTTCTTTTCCTTCAAGAATAAGCTCTTTTGATTTCTTGTTTGAGTTTAAGCTCTCAGAAATGATTCGTTTTCCAGCAATAAAAAGCTTGATTTCATCTAGGTTTTTTTCAATTCTTCTCTCTGAAACAAGATATCTTACAATTGGGTGATTATTTTCTGTTACCAGAATTATCTCATCAGGTAATTTATTTGACACTAGCATGTTGAGAGGATCAAAAAAGACAGCTAAACCAAAAAACAACATAGCAATTGGGAAGATAAAATGTCTTATTACTCTCAAATTCTCAAAATAGATGAGAGCCATCCAGAAACCTAGAAGAAGAAAACTAAGAAGAGTGTGGTCAAATCTCTTATGATTCAAGAATTTTTGAAACTTCCTTGCGAGATAAAGTAGGAAATAAATAAAAAAGATTACTGAAACAAGGATACCAATAGGTAATACCAAATTCATGTTGTACTTTACAATCCAAAATTGTATAGCTTCATCATAGCTTAAGTTTGTTAAATCAATATTTACAATAACAAGCATAACTGCACCAGCTAAAACTCCTGCTATGTGAGAAAAAATTGGTAATTTGTCTTCTCTAATTAAAATCAGAGAATTTATAATAATTATGAAAGCAACAACTATCGAGATGTTAATAATAATAATTAAGGTTAAAACTAAACTATTTTTATTATCAGCTTCTGCGAAGAACATAGTTACTACGGTTAACAAGTAACCAATAAAAGCAATAACAAATCCTATAGATAGGTACAGATAAGCACTATTTCTTGTTAATTTAGTCGCTCTAAAGAAAGAGAAAATAGTGAATCCAAAACAGATTACTACAGTAATTAGAAGAAGTAAATCTGGTATTGGATTGAAATTCATATTTGATAAAAAAACGACCTACTTTTAAATGTAATCTTTGGAGAAAATTCAATTAATGAGATGAAAAAGCAATCATTCAAACTTCTTTTTCGCTTCTTCTAGTTTTTCAAGTTCAGAAAACTCATCGGTATAATAATGTAAAGGTGATCTACAATTGAAACATTTCTCATCAGTTGGGAGATTCTCGTAACCACATCTGCTACAATAGCTTATTTCTTGAGATCTCGTAGGTTGTTTGAGCTCGACGCCAAATTCTTCAGCAGATTTTTCAAAAGAGGATTTTTTATCTAAAACAACAAAACGTTTTCTCTCTTCAGGTTTCTTCTGAACTTCCTTCTTCTTTTTTTTCTTTGACATATTCACCAAACCTTAGACTATTTATTTTATCTCTCTTCCACAATTCTTGCAAAACTTATCATGTGCGAAGTTTTGGGCCCCACAGAATGTACAGTAGTTAAGAATTATTTCATCTTCAACCTTTTGAGCTGTGATTTGAACCTCTTCCTCAGAGGGTATATATCTAGCTTGTTCCTTTTGAACTCCTTGATAAACTTCAGATTTTTTAGGTTTAGAAGTTTTTGTTTTCTTTTGTAAGAGCGGTTTATTTATAGCATCAGATAAGAATTTGAAAGCCATGATCCCAAGCAAACCAATACTTACATATTTTTCAACTAGTATGGCAATATTCCTAATTCCTGACATGAAAACAAAGACATCGAGGATAATTATGATTTCTGCTATAAGAAAGAGCCAACCATAGAGGATGAAAAATGGATTGCCATAGCTATCAGGAGGGATGCTTAAAGAGCGATGAACCATCACAAATGCAAATCCCATAATGACACCATAAATAGTAGCAAGAACGATGAGACTAACCCCTCCAATACCCGCATAGAGCAAAACATTATCCAAAATTAAGGTGATTACTAAACTAATTATCGCTGCATTTACTGTTTGTTTTTCATCTGGATAGAATCCGCCGATTCGATAGATTGGCACTAATAAGAGCAAAAACGCAAGTGATTTAGTAATCTCACCAAGATAAACCAAAGCAATTATAGGAAACAAGACTGAATAACTATAAATTTGCAAACCAACTGATACTATTAAAATTCCAAACAATCCGAAAAAGATTCCAGACATCTTTTTCTCTGACCAAACAGTTGTACTGGACATTGTTTCACCCTGACTAACTAATTATAATCTTTCCAGACACTAAAAAAAATACTCGATGATATCTAATAAAGATATGCTTTTTAAAACAGCTATGCGAGATAGTTGATTCTTTGAAATCGTTCAATTATCTTCTTCTTTTCCTCAATATCTTCCTTCTTGTGCTCTAAATCCCAGATAGTAACCTCTTTCAAGCCATATTCATCTAAGAAAGAAACTCTAGCAAGGGAAATATTCTTTTCTTCATCAATGATTACTTTGCCTTCTTCTTCTAGCTCCTTAATTTTAAGAAAAATCTGAAGATAATGATTTAGCAAATGGTGGTCATGCCAGAACTCATCATAGAGATCAGTAAAATTAACAGAACCTCTTTCAAGAAGAAGTCTTTCTAGTTGTCTTTCGAGATTTTTCTTGGCTAGCTCTTGTGTTTCTCTTGTATCGCCCCAGAGTTTAGCTGTCATATTACTTTCAATAATCTCTGTCTGTCTAGTATATTAAAGAGTAAAAAAAAGAAACTGCCAGAAGTACAGTTTTGAGGAAAGAAACAATAGCTTACAATAACTATAAATAATGAAATCCACTATGAAATGACTATAAGAAACACCGGGGTTTTTATGTTGTTTAATAGAAGAAAAGTCGGATTGTTTGTCGTTTTTAGTTTCCTTGTTTTGAATCTATCTTTATTCTCAGGAGTTGCAGCAATTCCCAATGGTATCTCTTCACTCAATGAAATAACGATGGTCGAAAAACCTAGTATGGATCAAGATCATAATTTGGTTAAAGTTGATTATACTCAAGATATAGATAAAGATCATTTTCAAGATTCATTCAAGCAAAAACTAGTAACAGGTGAATCTTCAGCTGTTTATGAAGCTATTCTCTCATTAAATGGTAAAGTTACACCAGCTGATAGATTGTTTTTAAAAATGAATGGAATAGAAGTCTTGCAGGAATATACAATAATTTATGCTTTACATGTAAAAGGAACTGCTGAGAATTTGCTCAAAATACGTGATTTAGGATCCTCACTGTATCTAGAAGAGAATGCATTAGGACATGCTCTCTTATTTGATGTAACAGAGGATTTTGGCGTGAGGAAAGTTTGGCAGGCAACACAAGGGTATGGATACACAGGAGATTCTGATACAGCTATAGCTATTTTAGATACAGGAATTGATGATACTCATCCTGACTCTAATTTCAATGTGGTTTACTGGCAAGATTTTGTTGGCGCGGATCAGATTGCAACAGGAGATGAGTATGCAACACCGACAGATAAAGGTGAGCATGGAACTCACGTAGCTAGCATAACTGCTTCTAAGGGCGCTTCTAGCAGCACATCTATTATTAAGGTACAAGATTCAGGCTATCTTCATAGTACTAATGGATGGGCATGGCAATATACTTGGTTTTACCTAAGTTCAGCTCAAACGGTAACAATTTATTATACATGGGAAGGCAGTGGATCTACTTATGCAGGATTTAAAGATTCTACAACCGCCTGGGTAGCAAGTAGTTATAGTACTCCAGATAGTACATCACCAGGAGTATTCTCTTACGCATTTACAACACCTGGATGGTATTGTGCAATGTATGGAAATGGAGTAGGAGCTGGAGGTAACTATTTCTCAGGAGAAGTTGTTTATAATACAGGCTGGACAAATCCATACGCTGACAGTCGAGGAGGTTTTACAGGAGTTGCCCCAGGAAGTAATATAGTTGGTCTGAAAGTTTTAGATGATATGGGTATTGGTCCAACTAATTCTCTTTTAAATGCTCTTCAATGGCTGTTTGATTATGGTCAATCGTATAATGTAACTGTTGTAAACATGTCTATTGGCTGGCCTACAATTGTTTCATCAATTGATTCAGCAGTAACTTCATTAGTCAGAAACAAAGGAATAGTTTGTGTGGTTTCAGCTGGGAATGATGGAACATCTTCAGGAGGAGTCATGTCACCAGGTTCATGTCCAGATGCGATAACAGTAGGTGCTGTGAATAAAGCTAGTGAGATAGCTTATTACAGTAGTAATGGTCATATTAGTCAGGCTTTCTTACGACCAGATGTTGTTGCTCCTGGAGGTAGTTTTGCTAGTTCTGGTAGTTCAGCTATTTTGCAGCCAATAATCGCAGCAGATAGTAATGATGCAGATGAAGCTTATTCCTATAATACTCAAACATCTTATCCACCTAGAACTGATTACTATGTCAATAATTACCGAGGATTCCAAGGTACTTCGATGGCATCTCCATTTGTTGCTGGACTAGTTCAACTTGTCGTTGATGCTATGATACAAGAAGAAGGATCATATACTTACTCTTGGGAAACTGCTAAGAAAATCAAGCAAATCATCTGTATGAGTACAAGTGAGGTTTACAACATAGAAGGTTCAATTAGTACAGGAGGAGAACTCTATGATGGGGATGGTGACGCAACAGCGCAACTCCCTCTTCTCAATCGTAATAGTAAAGATTTTACTGAAGGTTGGGGACTTGTTTCTGTGGAAGGTGCCATCCAAGCTGTTACAAGGTGGCTATCTGTTGGTATAACTGAAGTAATTACTCTCTCAGGACGACAATATGGTACCCATGTAGCTGTAAGACAAATCAACCTTGAAGCTGATAAAATTTACAGAATGTTTGGAGATTTTAATGTTGGGACATTTACAGATGCTGATTTGTTCTTGATGGACACTGATCCAACTGAATATGGTGACCCAATAATTAGAGCTGAATGTATCCTAGGGGTTGTTGCTAATGAATCGACAATATTTACTGTTCCAAGCGATGATACCTACTACCTTGTTGTCAAATGGGTAGATGGAATATATGATGGTTCTTGTAGTGTGGAAATAAGCGAAATTGTCTCACTAACTTCGCATTCAAATGGTGACACAGTTTTTTCAGATACAGTACTTACTTTTGATGTTGACCCAACAGATTTAAACTGGATCCAATATCAAATTGACGCAGAACCTTTTGTTTCATTTGATACTCCATATGAAATAGTAGTTCCAGGACCAGATGGTCTTCATACAGTCGCAATTCAAGTACAACATAGTATAAGGGGAATAATTCAGATATCCTTTACTTTTACAGTAGATGATACTTTAAAACCAACTCCCACAAGAACAGATTTCTCAACAGTTGGAATAATCATTACAGCTGTAATTTCGTTGAGTTATTTAGTAACTAGGAAGAAGAAAAAATCCTAGTTCAATTCTTCTTTTTCTTTTTTTGTTTATATATTTAAAGAGAACAATCTTTTGGATTTATGTTTCTCTTAAAAATGTTCTCTGAATCTTCACAGAAGATTTTTATTTATCTTTCACTATTAATCTACATGTTGCTATGAAAAGAATACAAACAATAGATTTTCTAAGAGGATTCTCTATCTTGGTTATGTTATTCTTTCATGGTTCTTACTACTGGGATTCTCTACCTAGTAAAGATCAAATGAATCAAATGCTTAGTAATCCATTTGCAGGATTAGCTCTACTTCTTGGAAAAGCTATAGGAATATTTGCTATAATTACAGGAATGTCAAATGCTGTAAGTATGTATTCTCGAATGAATTCAGGGAAAAGCAAACCAAGACAGATTTTCTTTGGAGGGTTAACAACTGGTTTATGGATAATTCTTGTAGGAAAGATTCAGATTGCACTGTTCAATCATACAACTATAGGAAATGCTCTTTTTCCTTTTCCAGATGGTCCTCCTAATTATACTTTGATAACAGGAAGTATTAAAACTGGTTCAATTCAATATCCTACAAGTTACACCTTAGTGTATATGACAACCGCACTACATCTTATTGGTTTTAGTATAATTTGTACAGGAGCTGTTCTCTCACTCTTAGGAATTAAGGAGGGATATAAGAAAACAAAGAGAAATATAATTCTTTTAGGATTAATTGCAACCACAATTATTTTAGTCACTCAACCAGCAAAAGAACTCCTTAGACCTCTTTGGTTGGATTCTTTTGCTTCAGGGCAACATGCTAAAGGAGTTTTTCTTAGTATTTTTATTGGAGATTCCTATCCATTCTTTCCATATACAGGCTATGCTCTCTATGGAGCAATGTTTGGTGTAGCGTTTTCTCAAAATATAGATAAAAAGAAAATAGCTTTAGTGGGAGGAATAGGAAGTGGGATTTATATCGTCACAGGATCAATTTTACTTGGTTTCATGGGTCATCCAAGTGCTGATGAGATTTTTGAAACCTTACCTATCCAATGGAATTTTCTTCTAATTGGAGTGATGTTACTTATATCGACGCTAATATACTATGTTCATTACAAAGAAAAGAAGAGTAAAATTAGAAAAGGATTTACGAGTACTTTTGTCAGAAGATTTGGATTGATGACGCTAACAATTTTTGTATTTGAACCGCTGGTTGGAACCACAATTAAAGTATTGATCTTAGATAAATTGTTCCCTGGATGGTCTGGGAATGGAATACTAGCTTTTACATATGGAGCGTTCTTAATCTTGCTCTGGTATGGAATCTTAAAATTATGGGAGAAGGTTAGATTTATTGGATCATTAGAATGGTTGAATGGAAAGGTTACAAGTTTTCTAACAAGAAGAGATGCTTCAAGATTGAATATAGTAAGAAATCTATATGAGGAGAAAATCAAAGAAAATTAGACGTTTTTCTATCAATTCTTCAAAAGTAGGTTCTTCCTCTTCTTTCCCCATAGCAGTCGCAGTCAAATTATCATGTTTGATTCTTCCGTTCAAGATATATATTGGTCTTACTTCTCCTATATTCTTCTTCTTCAAATACAGGTTGACTTATAAAATCTAAATCTTCCTTATTCAGTAAACCTTCTTCGATAAATTTGAATCCAACATCTTCTAGCTTCAGAAGAATTTCCTTACTTTTCTCAGAATCACTTCTCATGAAGTAAGCATGAGGACGAAGAATAGCTCCAGAAAAGTTTATTGAATAATTCTTTGATAACTCCTCAATTAATTTAACTGGGAGATAGAGATTATCTATTTCATACCACCCTCCTACAATAACAGCAAGAATTTTTGTGATTTTTACATATTCATGACATTTTGCTCTTGTTCTTCCATTCCTAAATTCTAGTATAGGTTCTATAAGTGGTATTAATCTGTTAATGAAATTCTGCATTCCTCCTGGTAGAATAGAATGAACTGGTGTGGCCAATACAAGTATTTCTGCTTCTCTTAGTTTAGGATAGATATTTTGCATATCATCTTTGATAACACATTCACCAATAGTTTCGTACCAACAAGAAAAACAACCTGTACAAGAAAAAATCTTTTGTTTCTTGGTGTAAATTAATTCTACTGAAGCACCTGCTTTTTTCATACCTACAATTAAAGGTGTGATAGTCGCAAAAGTATTACTTTTCTCCATTTTTGGGCTACCATTAACAATCAAGACTTTAGTCAAAATATTTCTCCTCGTTCAAATAATTTCGGTAGACAGAATATAAATATTCTCGAGATTGTATAGATTTCACACAACATAGGAGCGAAATAATAAATTCAGTAAAAACCTTAGTTTAACTTCCCGAAAACAATTTAATTTATTTAAAAAATAAGAAAAAAAAGAGGTAGATTTTTTATCTCAAAAAAGAGATAAAGGATCTTACTTCATTTATGACTAATATCTTGGCTTTCTTTGTGATTGATAGCATTCTCTGCAGTAAACTGGCCTATCGCCGTCTGGTTTGAATGGTACTTGAGTTTCTTTCTTACACTTAGCACAAACTGCATCGTGCATTTCTCTAGGTCTATCATCGTATCTTCTATAACCCATTTTATTTCACTTTTACTTTTTTATATAATAATTTTCACTCAATAAGAAGAACTGTTCATCTTTTTAGACCTGAGATTACTGTTTCTCTCTTAGATATTCAATCATTATACAAAGCTACATAGATTATTTTAGTTTATAAAATTAATGGATTGCACACTTTCTCTCTGTTCATTATTCTAGTATACTTGTATACAATAATATTTAGAGACAGCATGAAGAAATCATACATTGTTTTGGTTTTCATGTTATGCACGTGTTTATCAATTGTATGCTGAGTCAGCTCAACAACCTAAACTTGCGGACCAATCTCTTCCTTTTTCAAATCTTTTGGAAAGATCATTTTTGTAGGTAAAGAGAAGATTTTCACATTTATAGTTTCCATGATTTCTTCAATACTCAAATCCTCATTGCCATATATTCTCTGTTCCTTTTCCATTAAAATCAGTATTTCATCAATAAGTGGTCTCACTTTTTTCTTATATACTTCTTTTCTAAATGCAACACTGTGCATTATATTATCTGGTTGTTTGGTACCTTTATAGCTATGTTCTGTGAAAGATTCAGTTATATTGTCCAAATTCTGGCTGTATCTATATAATATAGAAGCAGCGCTTTTTCCTGCAAAATTTGTTATACTCTTATAGAAATGAAGCGCTCGCTCGGGTTCCTTCTTTCTTAATTGATTGAAAACAGCTAGTTGATTTTGGTATACTTTAAGAAATTCTTTAGCAAGTTGATAATATCTTTCTTTCCAAACAACTCTTGTTTCTTCTATAACTCCAGCTTTTTGCAGTATTTGTAAATGATGGATTATTGTAGAATTTACTTTACTTGTGAGCCTTATTAGATCCTTTGCTTTCAATTCTTTGAAGTAATAGAAGTAAGCCACAATTTGATTTCTTGTATCTTCTACTATTGCCTCAAACATGCTTATGGATTTTTCATAATCAGCTGTATCTTCTGAAGCCACTTTCATCATGTCGATTTATCGACAAACTTATATATATGTGTATCCATAATAATCATGTCGAAGTATCGACATTAAAAAATCTTACTACAAGAGGAAGATAAAATGGCAAGCAAAACAAATGAAATTAACTGTTTTGAAGAGAAGGATACTAATTGGTTTGATACCAAGGATCTGGAAAAACATAAAGGAAGACCAAAATGGTTGAAAAAATATAAACCTTTGATCTATAGTAGTCTTTCTTGTGGATTTCTCACTATGGCTGCATTAGAAATCTGGCAAGGATTGAGTTTACTCATGTTTCTAAGCTTTTTTGTGGCTACAATCCTTTCAATTGTAATAGATTCGAGAAGCAATTAAAAATCATGATTGCTCTTTTGAATACCTAAACTTACCCTTCTTTTCAGATATAATCTTCTTCCAAGAGTGATATTAGAAATCATACTTACCAAAAGTAACAAACCTCCAAAACCTACATAAGCTAGACAATTCATTGAATCTCATATTATCTGAGATCTCGCTAGTGATAGAATAATAATTGAAACAACAGTGATGCAACTACTAATAATTAGGTATAATTTAAATCTTGGTTCTTTCTGTGTCTTAATTGAAGTAAAAGGTTCTTGTGATCTTTTTTCTTCTTTCAAATTTTGTTGATCTTCCATTTTTTACCACCTCATGTGAATCAAGAAAAAGTGTTTAAAAAATATTTAAGGTTTTTGCAGAATTATTTCTTCTTTTCATAAGGTTTATCTCTGAGTTTCTCCACGGTTCCTATTTCTTCTGCCCAATTAATCCAATTCTGGTTACCACCTTTAACATAAGCTTCTAAAGGCATAGCAACAAACGCCAGTTTCTTTAATTCATCTTTAGGAACGATTTCTCCTTGTGAAAGTTTCTCAACTGAAATCTTAATAACTGAATCTATAATTTTTGTTGGTTTTACATAGATTTCATATCTAGGATCATCTGTTGGTAATTGTGCCAATTGTTCTAAAAAACTAGTTATAGTGTTCATAGCATAAGTACCTGCAGCACCTATTGGTAAACCTCCAGCCCAAATAAATCCGTTTGTTTTTGCAAATTGTTCATAAATTTGTAGAGCTATATTGTTGTGATAAAATTCTAGATATCCTGCACAGGAGATAGCTAAAAGAAGTCTTTTCTTTTTGCCAATTTTCTCTTCTTGAACAGCTTGAGTTATTATATTCATTATTTTTATTGTATTTGTTGGTGCAGAGTCTATGTATAGTGGAGAAGAAAGAACAATGATGTCACTATCATTAACTGACTTAATCATCTCATCTATTTTGGTCTGATTTCTCAAAGTTTTGTAGATGTGGTATTCATTTATAGTAATTCCTTTTTCCTCAAGTAAACTTGTAACATATGATCCTAAAGAATATGAAGCACTCTCTTCTCCTCTAGGACTGCACATAAGAAAAATTGCTTGGTCAGTCATTGACATCACCTAAAACACTTAATCCTCTTTCTATTTTACTCTTAATCGTGGGTTCATCATCCGATGTGTAAATTATTTGAGATGTGAATTCTGGAGCAAAATTATTTAGAGAATTTCTTTGAACAAGTTTTGTAAAAATTAGTTCTTGTTGTTCATTTGGTTGGTCTAAAGTACCAAAAACTGTCATGTTTGGATATTTATCATATCTTGTTTCATGATGAATTTCTTCATGAAATACTCTGAAAAAAGGCATAAGCAGACCAATTGATCTGTCAAGGGCTTTCTTAAGTTCTGAAGAATACCCTCCAAATTGAATAGAAGTTAGATAAAGTAGATTATCAGTTTGAATCATCTTCTTTGCTACTTCTCTCCCATAATCATCTATAATACAAATTCCTGGAGTTTGCACCCAACACTTAAAACAACCTAAACAAGGTTTGATTGTTTTTTCATGTAGTAAGATAGATTCTCCTTGAAGATCTTGATTATGAAGATCTCCAGAAATTCGATTGTTAATCTCTTGCAGAAAGGAATCGTTTTCATGCATTCCATTTAAAATCAAATAATCCATGAATTACAAAATCAATGATTCATATTTATATATATGTTAATCCAATGAGTGAAACTCTTTCACTAATAGCTTTATAGTTAATCATTTAATGATTTCATTTTTCCCAATTGGACATACACTAACGCATATTCCACAAATAGTTTCTCCGACACTCTTCTCTTGTATGTCTAGATATTCTTTGCACTTATTAGCGTCGAGTAACTCCTTTCGCTTCATTCCAATGGACCACATTTTTCCGGTTATAGCTCCTACAGGACATGCCTGAACACAGGCTGTACAACTGTTACATTCACTTGTTGTTTGAGGTTCATCTACGTCAAGAGGTGCATTTGTAAGAACTGTAGCGAATCTAACCCTCGAGCCATACTCATGGGAAACCAGTAGAGCACTTCTGCCAATCCAGCCTAAACCACTCAGAATAGCAGCTGTTTTATGAGGAAATATCGCCGCAAGTTTCTTTTGGTCATATTTCTTAGAAGCAGGAATTGGTAGGGCAACAAAACCCTTTTCTCTAATTCTTTCTGCTAGAAAATCTGCCAAATAATCAAGCTCAGAATTTTTATCTCTGTAATGCTGAGCATACTCCTTTGTTGGACCTTCTGATATACTATCAATTATTTCATCAGAAAGCTGAACTCCTATGGACACAGCTCTGGGATACTGTTTCAGCTCTTTTCGAGTAAAACCAAAAGTTTTCTTTAGATAGCT
>DXJF01000080.1 GCA_019057375.1 Candidatus Heimdallarchaeota archaeon | reverse complement strand
AGCAGTTTTAAGCATAGCATTTCTTGTACAAAAAAAACGGAAGAAATAAATGAATAATTAGTTTAACTCAAGATTTAAAATAGGTCATATTTAGTGATAGCCTTGATTCTGACAAGTTTTTCTAACATTTTTATCACCTATTGTTTTCTTGATGTCCAATTGAAACGTCAAAAAATCTTAGTTTAATATTTACCTTTTTCAGCCAAATTATAGCTTCTTCCAAAATAAGATTTCTTACTTTTTCTTGTTTTCATTTCGATATAACGTTTATTCAAAAAACATATATAACTCTAATACATCCGTTTTTTCGGAGGAATTATCTTTAATTAACTCATTTAATAATAAATAAGAAAAAAATATCCTCTCAAGTGATAGTTTATGAATAAAAAATTAATTATTATGATCAGTGGAGCTACATTAATTATTCTAGTAACTGTAATCCCACCTGCAGTCATATTTACTGGAGAAACTGAGCCCCCAACAATAAATGGAATAACACCCGCTAAATATTCAATAGTTTCAGGAATAACAGAAATCTCAATTGATGCGACAGATCTAGGTGAAAATCCTTCAGGTATAGGTTCATATAAAATCTACATTGATGATGTCCTTGTCTCAAAAGAAAACACCTATGATTGGGATACTACTCAATATGAAGATGGAACAAAACATACAATCCACATCAAAGTTTATGACAAAAAAAGAAATTTCGCAGAAAAAAAATATGCTACTATAGTAGATAATACTGCTAATCCTCCACCAACGGATGTTTTCAAGGTTTTGAATTATAATATCTGGGAAAGCGGGAAAGAGGATGAATACCTGGACGTTATTATAGAAGAAAATCCTGACATAGCTGTTTTGGTTGAAACTGGGGGTTTAGATGATAATAATAACACTGTTCTCAGATATATTAGCTATACTGTTGGTGGGTATTACTATGAACTAGCACCTTTTGAAGGCAGAACAGATCAACTTGGTCCTAAAAGTTATTCTACAACTGGTGGTGAAGCAATCATAAGTCGGTATCCAATTTTAGATTTCTTCCAGATAGACACATGGAGATCAGATGCTGGTCCAGATGTTACACTTTATCGTGATTTCTTTGACGCTGTTGTAGATATCAATGGAGTGGTAACCCATATCCTTGGTTATCATGGAAAATGTTGCAGTCCAACACCTACTACTAATACCACAGAAATGAGAGAAACTGAAGCAGAGCTTATGATTAATTATCTAGATGATTTGGGGGACGTTCCAGCAATGGTCATAGGTGATTTTAATTCACATTCTCCTGATGATGTAGGAGATTTAGCACCTTTGGGATGGCTTGGAGATGGACCCTTGAGGATGTTCCTTTATCCAGATGATCCAATTTATGGTATTCATTCTTCTCAAGTACATAATTTTACTGATGTATTCAGAGAATTATATCCTAACGACCCAGGATTTTCTTTTGGTTATTGGGAGCCACAATACTGGGGTAGAATTGATTACATTTTAGTTAATGAGTTTTGGGCGGATAGGATGATTAATGCAACTGTTGGAGATACTCCATCAGCAAACCTTGGTTCTGATCATTATTCCGTTGATGCCTTTTTCTCCTTAGACGAAGAATATTCGTACTTCAACAGTTCAACTATAGTTGAGAAAAAGAATCCAGTTAAAGTTTTGAGAAATAGTGTACTTGATTGTAAAATCAATGAACAAGTAGAACGTATAGTTGCTTTTAATAAAGAAATGATAGTTTTTTGTGATAGAAAATAAAATCATTTTCTTTTTTCTTTTTTGTCCATCTTTAATTTCTTGATAAAATTCTAAAAGCATCATTTTCTTTTTATTAGCAGAAATTGTTTCTATAAGGTCCTACTCACCAAATACACAAATGGGTTCTTCAACTTTCATGTTTCTTTTAACAAGAAAGACAGACAAACTCTTCACTCATTTCAAAGGTAAAGTATTTTTGCATCATTTAACAACATTTCTAGAAAAATCACAAGTAATTTTTTACAAAACCTTTTTAATTCCAGAAAAGGGCTTTTGTTTTGGTGTACTTTATGAAAAAAAATATTTGAGTTTATTATTTGTATCAATATTACTAATCTTTTTATCAACTCAAATTATAGCTGGTTCTGGTTCATGGACTAGAACTGATGCTGATGGAACTAAATATACAATGGCAGCTAATTTTGAAGATGTTTACAAAATTGACACTTTATTTGAATTGGATTTAACATTGACAGCTGATACTTTTGGAACAATAAGTGGTGTTATTGTTGCTTTCTATGATATAGAAATACAAGTTACAATCTCAGGGGATTTATACTTTGCAGCACAGAATACAACTCTCCCAGATATAGATACTGAAGGTGGGAGTAGCTCTACAACCTTAACATTTAATCTATCAGATATAACAGATGATAATTTTTATGTTACGACGCAATGGACATTCAAAGGTAATAATGTACAAGGTGAAGATCCAGATAATTATGGTGGTTTTTGGGGACTTGGTAGAGTTAGAGTAAAAGAAGCAAATGCAAGCATTATTGTTCCAATTCTAGCAGTTTTAAGCGTAGCATATATTACACATAAGAAGCAGAAAAAATGATCTCATTTTCCCTTTTTCCTTTTTCATTTTTTTACAATCTGTTCAAACAAGTTTTGTTATTTTTCAAATAAAATATGAATCGATGAAAAAGAAACATTTCGTTAATTATGAAACTATAATTGAAATTAAATCCAGCACCTACCAGAACAACAATCTGAACATTCATCTAATTCATCTCTATCTTCTTTTGGTTTTCTATAACATAATTCTCGTCCTTTTGATTTTCTCAATGAGTTTACCATCGTAAGAGGAACAAACGATAAGACTAAAAGGATAGTACTATAAGTAGCTATAATAAAAAATGCTACTAAACTTTCAGCTTCTCCGTAAACATATGTATTAAGTAATGCTAGAGAAACAAGAAATATTATTCCGACAATGATAGGGGGTATAGAGATCAATCTTTTAGTTTTTATTGAAGGTATTTTTCTTACTTTGACTGTACTGAGATATTCTTCTCTTCGTTGCTGTTCTTCCTGTTTAGCAACTCTTTTTTGTTCGCTTTATTGTTCTTTTATTCTTAAAACTGCTTGTTTTCTTTCTTCCGCTTCATCTTCAGGTTGAATTTTCTTTGGTTTACCATTATTGAAGGTTACAGGTAGTTGCTTTTCTTTGTACTTTAGAATAGCTTCCCCTAAATCTTCTCCGCAAAAAGAGCAATGTCTATCATTAGATGTATGAGCTTCTCCACAATTGGTGCATTTAAGTTCATTCATTACAAAATAGATTATCTTATCTATATTTAAAAGGATTTGTTGGCTTTGAAGATAGTGCTTATTATGCTAAGTTTTCATGACCAATAACATCCAGTTGAACAAAATCCTATAAAACAAGACTTCTTATTAGGATGTATAGAAAACAAGATTACACCACAAACCAACCCTCCAACTAGTGAAATTATTCCTAGAACAATTTGCCATGTTATTAACGTACCATAAGAGATAAGATTGGATAATACTAATAAAATCAGCACTGAACCCAGAATACTAAAAACTGTGGTTAGTATTCCCAAAATAATCATTTCTTTAGTAGGTTTAAACTTCACCCTAGGTTGATTATCTTCGTTTGTTCTTCTTCTCTCTGCCTCTTGTTCTATCAGGTGAGGGGGGATCTTTTGTTCAAATTTAACAGGAAGATGTTGTTGTTTATATTCTAATATTGCATCTTCTAAATCGGCTCCACAGAAATAACAAAATTTGGCTTCAGATTCATGAGGTTTTCTACATTTAGTGCATTTGAAATCTTCCATTTTAGAAACCCCCCCAGACATTAAATATCCACCAAAGAAAAACCCCAACTCCAATTGCTATAAAGAATGCGATTATATACATTACTAATCGAACATCACTAGATCCGGAAGGTTGAACTGCTATACTAGCTACATCTTTATAGACACCAGATCGACTTTTAGAAGTATCACTAAAACTTTTTCGAATGTCATATTTACTGAAATCCTCTCTACAATTTGAACAAATAATTTCATCAACAGGATTTGCATGTCTGCATTTAGGGCAGAAAAAAGTTTCTTCTCGTATTACAGGAGTTTGAGCTACTGGCTTTGATTCGCCCTTTAAATCATTTCCACAAACTATGCAAAAAGCATATTCTGCTTTAGAAATATTTCCACAGTTTGGGCAGATTATACTTGACATTGCAAAGTGTACAGATGAGACTGCGGATAAAAAGATTTTGTAGATAAGTAAAAAGAATCAACTACAACCTATACATAAACCAGATAGGATATCCAAAAATATATTTGATCTTATTCT
>DXJF01000079.1 GCA_019057375.1 Candidatus Heimdallarchaeota archaeon | reverse complement strand
TTTTCTTTGGCTTTGTAACTGTTTTACTTGTTGTTTTCTTTGGCTTTGTAACTGTTTTACTTGTTGTTTTCTTTGGCTTTGTAACTGTTTTACTTGTTGTTGTTTTAGGTTTATCTTCAACTGGTTTTTCAGGTGCTTCTTTAGGCTTTTTTGGAGTAGTCTTCCTTGTTGTTTTCTTTTTAATAGTTCCTGTTTCTATTAAACGAAGTCGAGATGTTGACTTTATAACGACCCTATAATAAGATCCATTTTCTCCCATATCTGGATTTCGAACGATTTTGATAATGTCACCAGGTTTTGCTTGAATAGCTTTCACAGCTGCATCATTTTCTAGGATTTTTGGTATTTGATGTTTTTCAATTTGGTATCTCTCTAAGAAGCGCTTTATATCTGGTGATTTAAGCTTAACATGTTGACGAACTATTGAATGATCAAAGATGTTAAACAGTGGATTATTGCTACTTATAATTTCAATACCTAGTTTAATTGACTCTTTCTTTGCATAATGAGTTAAAGGTGATTCTGCAATAAGGAGGGCTTCACCAAGCTCTTCTTCCTCTTGAAGTTTTCCTAAAATTCTAATTAGTTTTACTCCAATTTGAGGATTTTTTGGAAATCTTGCAATTGCTGTTATCTTTTCTTTTTCTTCAGAAATTTTATCAGCATAAATATCTAGGAAATCATCATCTTCTTTGGTTTTTTTAATTTGAAATCCTCTAAATTCAAGAATTTCTTTAACACCATCCAATATCCTCTTTTCCTTAGCCTTTTGTTCTTTAGAAGACAAGTAAGTTACCTCTGCCCCATTAATAATCAGTTAATTTAAAATCTTTTGACAAGTGAGAGGTTTTCTAAAGCTACTTTTCTTCCTCTTCTGTTTGAAATTTAATATAATAAGAACCATCTTTATTTCTACTTACTATTGGTTTATTATCATCACTTTCTAAAAGTAATTTTTCAATATCTACTTCAAAAACTCCATCACTTGTAAGTCTGATTTCTTCAACCCCCTCTTTTATATCTGTTTGGTGAATCTCTTTTTCTACAATAAGTTCAAGTTCTTCTTCTTTCTTCTGATCTGAAGACTTCTCTCTGTAAGTTTTGAATTTGAAGGATCCACAAAAAGGGCATCCATTAAGTAGGATTTGACTATTCAATTCAAGTTTCTCATTACACAGAGCACACTTTGTTATTTTATTAGATGGATTTGACATGCAATCACGTGATTTTTGATATGACTTTTTTTATTCAATCTCTATACTTGAGTTATATAAGAAAGGACCTTTATAATTACATTTTGGACATCCTTTATTTTCTAGTTCATCAATTGAATTAATCTCACCAGCAGATCCTACATTGAAGATTTCATCACATTTACATCTATACTGTTGCAAGCGATTGTTGCTCTCTCTATAATACATAGGGCCAAAATAATGATTTGCTATGGTTTCTTTAGAATTTGGTTTTACTTTAATTATGTATAAGTCCGAGACTGTTTTATTCAGAGGAGTTTTGTATTCATAGCTGTTGAAATCCGTCTTCTTCTCTTCTATCTCCAAATTCATTTTATTAACTAGTTCTTCCAGAATATCTTCTTTTTCACTTTCAATATCAAAAGATAGAAAGATTCTTGATGTTGATTCCTTGTTGGCACATTGTACAGCTCTTGTTAAACCAACCTCTAACCCTTCCTCTGTCATAGGAGGTTCAACAAAAATATAGTCAAATTGATTTTTTAGAATAATTATCATTCGAACGCGGATATCATGATTTACATATCGTATGTTTCTAATCTTTTGTTTAACTTTCAAGTTAAAAACAATTTCAGGAATTCGTTTGTCTATATCTAGAACCGCTAAATCCTTTGGTTTTGAAAGAATTCCTAATGGTAAAGAAGAAAGGTCCATATCCCCTAGAAAAATAATTCTCTTCCCATTATAATCGTCAGGATGTTCTAAGAGGACTCTTTCAATACTAGATGTCTTCGAAACATAATATTGATCATAATCACTATTTGGAATTCCACGTAGCTCTTGTAGTTCAAGATAAGCTTTGTCGATTCTTCCAAAAAGTTCTTCCTCATTAGGAATTGTATTCATCAAGAATGGCTAATTATACTAACTTAAAAAAGATTCGCTGCCATCTTAGGAAAGAAAAGTAAGTTGTTTGAGAACATTGAATAACTCATCAATAGGAAGTTTTTGTAATTTCTCATTTTCTCTTGTTTTTCGTTCTAACTCTTTTAGTAAAATGCTGTATTCATAAGCTGATTTAGCTAGTTGTGCAAAGGTTGAATCGAATTGTGCAACAGATTGTAAATGATCACTTGCATCCTTTGCTGCCTTTGCTCCATCGTTAAAGTGAGAGGCAGCTTTGTAATTTTCCTTATTAGTATCTGCACCAATTCCAAAGATTGCTTTCTTTGTTGCTTCTAAAAAATCAGTCAAGGCAAGAGATAATATTTTCTTAATTTCGATTGCATTCCAGTTGATATTTGAGTCCTTTAAATCAAACATCTCTTTATGATTTAATAGTTCTAAGCAGTTTTCAGCAATTCGTTTGTTAATTATGTCAAATAGAGCAAAATGATTGAAGTTGTGATTTATAATTGTAAAGTAATTTTCCTTAATGGAATCTTCTGAAGAGAGTGAGAATCTATATCCTTTAGCAATTTTATCTATTACAGTATTTAAAAACAGATACTGTCTGGATAGTTCAAATAAACGTAATTCTACGTCCTGTCCTTGAATGAATGTTTGACTATATCTGTGTTCTACCCATTCCTTATCTATATTTGATTCACTGCTCAATTGAGATATTTCTAGTGCTTTTGTTGAATAATAATGAGCTTTAGCATGATATATGATATCCAAAACTTCATTTGATTCTTTTTCAACGAGATTTTGTTCTAAATACACAGAGTTAGCCATATACTCAAGACATTCTATGTCTTTCACGATGTAAACTTTCTTTTCTGTTTTAGGAAGGAAATAAGCTGAGATCTTTATTGTTTCTATATTTTCTAGTAAAGGTTGTATATCTTCAGATTTTATTTTTGTATCTGCTTTTTCTATTTCTATCATTTGTGAAGAGATATCAGTGATTGCATATTCTAATCTCTCAATAAAACGAACTAGATTTTGTTCTGCTCTTTCCATTGCATCTTTAAGGTGTAAATTTTCAAGTAAAGCTATTTTTAACTCTTGAACAAAGTTTAGATAAACAAATGGGAGACTACTTACATAATTGATATTTACCTTTAAACCTGGTTTATTTACTATTTCTTCTATTTGTTCTAAGATGCTCTGAATTTCTTTTTTCTTCTCATCTGCAATTATAGTGTACAACATTGAAGTTTTAGCTGCAAGTTCTGCAATTCCATGAAAGAAATTATGTATGGTTTTTTCTTTTGTGATAGTTTCTTTTAATTTCAAAGTTCTTTCGTTCATTTCCACGTCGGAGTCTAAAATTTTCAAAGCCTCTTCCTCTAGTCCTAGAACAAGATTCAGATATTCAACACTTGCAATGAAACTATCACTTTTAGCTGCTTCGAAACTCAATCTGAGATAATGATCAATAAGCTCTTTATTTCTTTGAGCTTGATTTAAAGAGATATGACTTGTTTCAATTTGATTTCCTTTTAATTCTGGATCTTCAGGTATTTGGTTATAATAATCTAGTGCTAACTCAAGATGGCTTAAACTTCTTTCAAAAGCAAAATGAGTAGCTATTGAATCTTTCCACCACCAATCTTCTCCCAGTCTTTTTAGAAATTGTGCAGTGAAAGAGACATCAAATTCTGCCATTATTAGTTCATAAGCGCCCTTTTCCTCGATTAATCTTTCCTTGCTATATCCATTGGGTGATTCTTCTAAAAGTTGTATGATTTGTTTTTTTTGATTAAGTAATAGAAAGGTCAACATTACTTCTTCTATATTTGAAGCTCTTGGGTGGGATGAATCAAAATATGTTTGAGAAATTGTGTTTAGTATTCTATAACCCTCAATAAAAGATGTACAATAATCAGGAGATGGTTGAGAACTAAATATACCTGTATTAACAATATCCGCATATACTATCATTAAAATTGCTAATTCCATCTGAAATTCTTGCAAATCTTCTAATTTTTGAGTGATAATTTTCTTTCTTTCTTTATCTGCTTTAATTTGAGCTTGATCTCTTGTCCATTCATCCAGATAACGACTATAAAGTAGGTGAGATAGCGATGAAACATTCGAAAGAGTGTCTGCACAGAATTGAGAAAAATCTAGCCAAACTTGACTTATTTCATCCAAATCATCTATTTGCACAAAAGATTGGTAAATTCTTTCACGTTCTAATTCCATTAGTACAAATTGTTTGAATGGTGAATCACTTAGTAACTCGACGATCTCTTTAGAAAATAACATCATTTATCTTTTCGGTAAATAGTAAAAAAACGTTTTGTAACTCTCTTTAGCATTTTTAAAGGAAAAAAATCCCAATTTCCTCTTTGCTTATTGAGTCTGTTTTCCTTTGTTTTCCTTATACCAACTTGGTTCTCTTAATTCTCCAAGCTTTTTGTTAAATTCTTGTACAAGTTTTCTAGCTTGAGAATTAGTTTCAACTGCTATTTTCTCAACTTTACTAAGATTTATTCTGCGTTCACAGTAAGGACACATCTTAGTCTTTTGAATTGCTTTGCAATAGCTGAATTTTCCGCAAGATAAATTACTACATCTTACAACGTAATATTCTGCTTTCATAATTCTAAACTCCAACTACTGTAACTGCAACTTTTCTAGAACGAGGTCTAATATCTAGACATATAAAGACAGGTTGTTGCCATGTTCCTAGTTGTAATTTCCTTTCTTGTATTGAGAATGAGATGCTCGGACCTATTAATGAAGCTCGGAGATGAGAATGAGCATTTGAGTCAATGAAATCATGTCTATACCCAGCTCCCTTTGGTACTAATTTCTGTAGAATCTGCTTAAAATCATCTAAAACTCCTCTTTCATACTCTATTGCTGTTAAAGCACCAGTAGATCCTATGACATTGGCACTTAGAATTCCATTTTTTATTGTTGATTCTGCTAATATAGCTTCAAAATCTTGAGTTAGATCTACGATATCAATTTCTCCTTCTGTTTGAAAATGAATTATTTTTGTGAAGACTTGCATTTTAAACACTTGCCATTCTAGTATTTTATCAATGTGATTTTTGTTAAAAAACCAATCGGTTACAGAAAAACAATAATCTAATTCATATTGATAACTTCCAAAAGAAATAAGAATTAGATTCGCAAAATAGTTTTAGAGATACATGTCAGACCCAGATATAAAAATGAACATTCTAATAGAAGAAGCCAATGCCAATTATAAAGCAAATCGTTTCAAGGACGCTGCTCGAACATTTGAGCATCTCATCACTTTAGCTATTCAAAATGATGAGCTCGAAGAAGCTATTTATTTTGCGTATAGAGCCGCTGATTGTTGGAAAAAAGGTAAGAATACTATGAACAGGGCAGTTATTTTCAGAGATATAGGGAATATGGCATGTAATTTTGGTATTCAAATAATAGAATCTAATCTCTCCAAACTAAAAAAATTAGATGAAAAAGCTAAAGCTCTAGAAATTGTTGGAGATTGCCTGTTAGGAAGAGATGTAAAATTAGCAAAAGAAAGATTTCAGGAAAGTATTGATATCTATACCGAACTTGCAGAAAAAGAAAAAGATTCGAACAAGAAAGTTCAATTTCTGAGAAATGCTTTAGAAGTTACTATAAAGTTAGAAAATACCAAAGCAAAAAAAGATCTGATGATAAGAATTGCTAATATGTATGTTTCAAACTCAGAAAAGGAATTAAAGAAGAAGACACCTGAAGGAATTCAAGTTGCGCTCAGATCTTATGAAGATGCCCTTGAAATGTTTAAGGAATTAAAATTGAAAGAAGATATCCAAACTATCACAAAGAAAATAGAGGAACTTAAAAAGCAAGTAGAAGAATATGATCCTTTTGCTACATAATGAAAAAAGATTTTCTATGAATTCTTCTTTTGAAGTAATTTTTTTGTTCATAAAGATAGGATTTTTATTTCTATTATCAATAAAAACAATAAAAAGAAGGTTTAATCAAGAAACAATTTGATCCCGTAGCTCAGTTGGATAGAGCGTTTGCCTCCTAAGCAAATGGTCGCGCGTTCGAATCGCGTCGGGATCGCCAATCTTCTCTTAAATTCCACCTTATAATGTGGTTGAAATGAAAAAACATCCCGCTGTTCAAATTCCTGTTTATATTAGTAATTTCAAAACTTGTAACCCAAAAATGTGTACTGCTATTAGAGTGCTTAAATTCAAGAAAGCTGAACCCATTTCCGTTGGAAAAATTCATTCTAAGCTTATTGTATTAACTCCATTTGCTGAATATGCTCTTTCTCCTGCTGATTTGGATTTGGCTAAGAAAAACGGTGTTGTGGGTGTTGATTGCTCATGGAACGACATAAAAAGCGGGAGCAAAGCTCTTGAGAAAGGAACTGGAAGAGCTTTACCTTTTCTTATTGCAACTAATCCAAACAACTATGGTGTTCCTTCTAAATTAAGTACTTTAGAAGCCTTAGCTGCAGCTCTGTTTATTTTGGGAGCTAAAGAACAAAGTTTGGCTATATTATCTCTTGTAGGGTGGGGAAAAGAATTCTATAAGATTAACAGAACCTATCTTGAAAGTTACGCCAAATCTAGTAATAGCGGTGAAATTATTGAAACACAAAGAAAAATAATGAACAAATTATATCCTGAATGATTATTTTAGTTTAGTAGAAAGTGTTCAGTTACAAAATTTTTTATAATAAGTGATTTCATTGAAAAGTGTTATGAAAATAGGTATTAACTGTTTCCCAACTGTAGGAGGATCTGGTATTGTTGCTACACAATTAGCAATTGAGTTAGCGAAAAAAGGTCATGATATACATTTGATAAGTTATGATACACCATTCTTACTAAGAACTTATAGACATCCCAATATAACACTTGACCTTGTAGATATTATATCATACCCCCTGTTCAAAGATATAGGAGCTCCATATACAATATTAGCTGGATCAAAACTTGCTCAAATAGCAGAAAAATCTGATCTAGATTTGCTACACATTCATTATGCTATTCCTACTGGAGTTTCAGCATATCTAGCAAAGCAGATTTCTGGTATTCCTGTCGCAATTACGGCTCATGGCTCCGATATTCATACTTTGGGAGTAGATCCTGCTTATAATCCGGTGATTTCTCATGTTTTTGATAATATTGATGGTTTATCTACTGTTTCAGAATATATGAAAAGGGAGATGGAAGAAAAATTTTCTCACAATAGAGACATTGAAGTTTTATACAATCCCATTGACATTGAAAAATATAAGAGAATAGATACTAAGCTATGCGACTTTAGAATTCAACATGAGAAAAACTTTGTACACGTTTCAAATTTCAGACCCGTTAAAAATGCCCCATTTATTGTAGAAGCTTTCGCTGAAGTTGTTAAAGAACATCCAGACACAGGATTAATAATGGTGGGAGAAGGACCTGAAAGAAAGAAATGTGAGGAAATAGCTAATCAGTTGGGGATAAGGGATAATGTTTCCTTCCAAGGAGTTAGGGTTTCAATCACTCCAATTTATAACTGCGCTTCAGCTCTATTATCAGCAAGTACAAACGAAAGCTTCGGGTTAACTATCGCTGAATCTATGTCATGTGAAATTCCTGTAATAGCCCCTAAAGTTGGAGGGATTCCTGAGGTAATTGACCACGAAGTAAATGGCTATGTCTATGAGCTTGGAAACAGAGAATCATTAGTAAAATATATGATTGAATTATTAGAGGATCCTCAACGAGTAAGACAGATGGGTGCAAAAGGGAGACAAAAGGTCATTGATCAATTTGAATCTGGAAAAATTGCTGATAAGTACGTTAAGTGGTATACTAAAGTTCTGGAAAATCTATAATCTAGCATTAATATAACCTATTCCTCCTATAGGTGTACTTTCGCTATAATAACGTCTATATGAGGCTAGGTAATCTCCTAATCCTGTTACACTTGCCATGATGAACCAAGGCCAGCTTACTTCTTGCCACTTATGAAATTCATCATACATACCAAATTGCCAAGATTTGTATCTTTCTATTATACTGTTTGGTTTATCTGAGTGTTTTATTACTTCAGACATCTTTGTTTTTATAATATCAGCTAGATGTTCTGATTCAAAAGCTAGTTGTTCTTTTTCTCCTTTTCTTCGAGCTTTAGATAAATTTCCAAGTGTTTTAAAAAAATCTCCTGAAAATAGAGAAATTGATTCATCTTTTATCTCATGATTAAGATTTTCAATCCAAGGAGTATTATATAATATTCTTGTATATTTCACAAAAATAGGGAATTGCAGACCAATCTTTCTTGTTGCTGGAATTACTTGAGCATTATAATTGATTTCTCCTGGTCCTGAAACCCTGATATAAACTGGCATTATAGATTGAAGGAGAGCTTGGTTAGTATCTAATCTAGGAACTAGATTTAAAGAAAGAGAAGAAAGATCAATGTTATTCTTATCAATATCAAATGAATATTCTTCCTCGTCTAGAGGACATTCCCCACTGAATGATAACACACCATTTTCTTCTTTACATGAAAGCTTAAGTCTGTAGCCATCATTTGGACATTCATAGAAGAAAGGAGAAAAGGTTTCTGCTTTTTTTGCTGTAGTACTTTTATATCCTAATTCCTCTATTTTCTTTGATGCTTCATTGAATTCCTTAATATATTCCAATCTATTTTCAAGAAAAGGTTTGTAACCATCTGCTGTTAACTTCCTGATTTCAGGATGAGAGGAAGGAAAGAAAATGACACCCCAATCATTAATTATATTCGCTTGGATCCCCCATAATAGAGTAATCCACTCACCTATGTCTGTCGAAGTCCTATACGTCTCTCTAATAAAAGTGAGAATATGGTCAACTTTTTCTGTGAATATTTTATGAGAGTCTTTTTCTATTGAGGTTCTAAATTCATTGAATATGTTCTTTACTATTGAAAGACTCTCTTCCATCCATTCATACTGGTTAGCTAAGATTTGGCTTGAAACTAGTCCATCTATTGCATTAGGTAAGAAAATTGATTTACTTATTGATGATTGATTATTGGGAAGATGAATAGTTGAAATTTCTGGTTGAATGCTATCATGAGTATTAACCAGAAACATAGGAACTAGATAATGACCTTTTTCTTTACTAATGTCTGAAATTGTAGTGACTGTCGCTATTTTATTTCCAATAATTCCTGAACCTCCAAAAATAGTAGCTTGTTGTCCTCCTAAAACTATTCCTTGATGAATCAAATCTATATTGTGACTAACTTTCTCAGTTAGTAAACCTAAATCTTTGTGATATTTCTTAAGAAATCGCTTTAATTCATCCATTCTGTTGGAATCGATCTTAATTTCAGATGATTCTTTAGCTAATCGGATTGCATCTGCTATTGTTTTAGGTACATTTCCATAGAAATAATTGATGTCAGATAAATTAGATTCATCTCTAACGAATTTTTCGTATAGGTCACCTAATGTTCCCATAGTTTAAAATTAAAATGACTATTCTTAATAATTTTTATATATCGTATTTCATTAAATCTATTATTAATAAGGTGAATTAAGATGCATAATTTTACGGATATTACTAAACTTTTTTGCATTATTTGTTTCTAGATGATGATAAAAACCCGCATATCTGCTTTTTCTTCAGTTTTATTTGCAAAAAATAATCTTTTCTCTTGTTTTATATTGATTCTTACACAAATTTTTTAAATGTAAACCTCTTAATGAAACCACAAGAAACAATATTCTAAAGGTGAAAAAAAGAAATGGCTAAAGAGTGCCCCAAATGTCACAGTAGGAATTTAAAAAGTGTAGAGGATAAGTCTAAAGCAATTGCGTTTTTCAATCATCAACCAATCTATAAAAAGAAAAATGTCTGCAAAGAATGCACATACGAATGGTCCGATGAAGGCGGCGCAGAGGCTGTATAAAACCTTCTCTGTTCTATTTTCTTTCTCTTTATCTTCCGAAATGAATTCTAGGCTTAATTTTTATTTTGTACTCCCAGCAGGGATTCACTGATGAAATTGAAGACATCAATACGTAAGTATATTTTTCGTTTCCTAGTAATTGCAATAATGGTTGGAACTTTATTGTATTTTTTCCTTACTTTAGATATTAAGGGTTCATTTAGTCTTTACAAAACTGCTGTCCTTTATCTCCTTATACTTGCTCTGCTCTTTATGATTATCAGTACAATAGTTAAAGCATATCGTTTCTATATCCTAATCAAACCTTCATCTCCTGATCTTAAATTCATTAAGTTTCTCATTCCATATTTCGTTGGGTATGGTTTTAGTGTTCTTGGACCTTTTAAAACAGGAGAAATTGCAAGTGTTGAGATAAACAAACGTTCATTAGATGTTTCTCGCTCCTCCTCTCTTGCAGCACTTGCTTTTTTTAGAATAGTAGACATGTTTGTAGTACTTGTTTTCTTTATTATAGCACTTGGAACAACTGTTCCTGAGATTATTAATTATATCGAACAAAAGAGTGCACTCCTTCAGGTACAATCATCATTTTACTACATAAAACAGAAAATATCTATTTGGGAATTCTTGTCATCTGGATTAACTGAAAATATTCAATTAGCAATCCAGATTGTCTTTTATATTGCAATTGTTGGTACAGTAATTCTAACATTCATACTTTTCTTTCCTCCTGTTGGAAGATTAGTTCTCGGAATAATAGTTAAAATTACAGGAAAAATTTCAACAAAAGGTAAAACTTGGTTGGAAAATAAAATTGTTACGGCTTTAGATGATTATTATAACTCACTTAAAATCCTTTACACAAAAAAAATGATTGCTACTATGGTTGTTGTTACAACTGTATTTCGTTGGATATTAGAATTTTATTCACTAAAATTCACACTAATGGCATTTGGAGGAAATATTTCATTAGTAAATGCAGCTTCAGTTACTTCAATTACCCTGCTTGTTGGACTATTAACTTTCGTACCAGCTGGTTTAGGAACAGGAACTTTAACTACTCAAACCCTCTTTAAGGGATTAAATATATCTTCAGTAGTTGCAGGTGCAACAATAATATTTCAAACTCTAATAGGCACAGGTCTCACACTTTCAATTGCTGCTTTATCTTCCATTTTCCTAAAAGAGAAAAAGATAGAAACGATTGGTGAGGAAAAAGAACTATCTTTAGAAAATTCTGAATAGAACTATATTCCTTTTTTAAGACGGTTTATTAGAAAATGATGAAACCCTAACTCTTCCATCTTGTTACAAGTAAGTTCAACATCATATTCAAGTCTTATGTGTTCATATTCGAACCCCTTAGTTTCTTCATCAATTCTAAATGTCAAATATGATGCTCTGGGGTCATTATCTCTTGGTTGTCCCACTGATCCTGGATTCAAGAGATGTTTTCCTTCGTTGACAATATGTAAAGGTTTGTGAGTATGACCTAAAAATAGAAAATCTATTTCAGTAAACTCTCTCGTAATCTCAAAAAACATGTTATATGACCATGACGGTAAATCTGGAGAAACATAGTCTCGTAAAGGTCTTCTCGGAGACCCATGTACAAACATTGCATTTCCTTCAGAGATAAAAAGAGGAAAAATGGAAAAGAATGGGTGGGACCCTAGGAGTTGTTTTTCCCTATCAGAAAGTAGATTTTTGGTCCACGAAAGAGATATTTTTGGTAACGGGTTGAAATATTTGAAATTATCCTTCCAGATGGCATAATCATGATTTCCAACAACATGGATTTGAGCCAAGTTTTCCACAATTTCTATACATTCTTTTGGATTGGGACCATAACCTACAGTGTCCCCAAGGTAGATAATAATATCAGGGGATGAGTCTTTGATGTGGTCTGTAACAATGTTAAGAGCTTCTAAGTTAGAATGTACATCTGAGAATATTGCCAGAGTTATCATAAAATCATCAACTATAGATTAAATATTGCTGAACATAGTAATAAGATTTTTTCAAAGAATATAAAATAAAAAGAAAAGAAGTGATTATTCTTCTTTAACAACTTTAAATCGTTTTGTAGCCAAACCACCGATGACAGCGAGACCAATAGCTGAGATAAATATTATCAGAGCTATGATATCTATGGTGATGCCTGTATTGAGAACTGGTTCCATGAAAACTTCAACTAGATTGGTTTCATTGTAACCAAAACCTCTCTTATGTATACGAATTGAAACATCTACAAATTGGGTTTTAATATGTGATGCTGGAACAATTACTCCATCGAAGTTTATATCATCACCAGTATTGATTAGAAGTTCTTTGTTGACATCTGTTTTCAATTCTTGCACAACAATCCATACTTGAACATCTGCTATTGCACTGTTTTCGTCTCCTCTAACAGAAATACTTGCAGTAATGTTACTCCCCTCAAATATAGTCAAATCTTCTACAACGAAGTTGTCATATGAGATTTGATGTTGTAGATTAAGTAACCATTGAATTTGTCTTAGGAATAGATACTTGTTATCAGCTTTAAGAATATTAGTTGAATTGAAAATATCAGCTGAAGCAAATGCTAAAAGCTTTCCACCTCTTTGCAATTCTAAAGCTGCTTGAATTGATGCAAAGCTATCCAATGAAATATCTTCCGAACTATTGAAAACACCATCTTTCACTTGATCAATATAAAACTCACCAGATTTGTTTATTGAAGCATAAAGGTCTCCTTCCTGGAATTGATAGTATCCCTCACCCAAGATAAGAGTTCCATTATCATCATCAAACACAATGGCAGATCCCTGGTATTCTATTGTATTAATTGATTGATTTGTTAGGATATTTGTTTCAGTAAAATAAGGAAGATTGAGTATGTCGTTCATATCGAATTCAATTGTTGAATTGATACCAATGTCTTTTGAATAAAGAGTGTCATTGTATGTTTGGAAACCAAAGTTGCTTAGTAGATCATTTATTTTACTATTATTATCAGTTGTATCTCCAAGAACATACAAACTTCCTCCTGAAGCCAAATAATGTCTCATATCATCGATTTCATCATCTGTTAAATCAACATGAGAACCTATTAGAATGACCAAATCCATATCTTTCATTCTATCATATGTAATTTCAAAACCTTCTGAAGCTTTCCTCACTGAATCATTAAAACCATAAGCCCGAATTAGTGTTGCTATATTAGTAAGATTTCTTTCAATGGTATTAGATGAATCTGAAACGTATACTAAAATGTTAATTTCTGAGGGGTCATCTACGTATGAGAAATAGTCATGGACAGTTTCTAATTTGATTGTATTCCATGCGGTAATTTTATTGTCTAAAATGGTATAATTGTATAATGCTGTATTGTTCTGATGTACTATAAACATGTATCGCAAGGGTTCCCCCTCCTTTACTGAGATGTCTTTTCCATTAATGTCTTGTGAATCAAGTTCTTTAGCGACTTCATATGAAACAACATGGTTGTTAAAATCATCTAGTTCAGTACTTAATGCAGAAACAGCATTTTCTTGTCCTGTCATATTTAAATCTAATACCAATGAATTTGTTGTTGTTCCATTTACGTACGCATCTTGTGCTCCCTCTTGTCTATAATTGACTAAAACAACATCATCTGCGGCATCTTCACTATATCCAATTCTTTCATCAAAGTTGTTATCAAATACAATAGCATACCATGTATGGGATTCATTATTGTAGGAATCACCAACTGGAATTGTTGTATTTATAGGAACAAAGATGCTACTAACATAACTAATACCCATGAATAAGTGAGTAGCATTTGATTGAACACGAATTGTTAAGCTTATTCTGTTTGGACCAACTCCAAAACCATTTGATTGTATTGTGGCGTTTTCCCACTCTCCAGAATAACTTTCTAAATCTCCATCAATAACAGGGGGAGTGTTATTAAGCAGTAATATGTCCACTAGAGGAGAATATGTTGGATTTCTTTTTTCTTCAATTGTTGCAGTAGTGAATGATATACCTACAAAACTTGCTGTAACTAAGCCAAGAATATATATAGATACGACCATTAGTTTTCTAAGATTGTGTGTTCGCACTTGAGTCTACTCCGTAAGGGTTTATTAAAGCGCTAGCTTTTGCCTTTTTAAACTTTATTTCTGCAAAGAAGAATGAAGTACTGTTGATGCAACATTAGCAAAATACTTATTTGAATGAGATACAACTGTGTTAACGTAGCTCAGTTTAAAGTCGTGAGAAGTCTCCGGAGAAGAAAACCATGGTTGAATTAAAAGAGAAGCTTCTAAAAGAAGAGTACCAAAATCAAAAGAATATCAAAAATTTTCCAGTTCAAGCTCTATTAGATATTTCTGAAGATGAATCAAAGTTTCTTAAAGAATTAGGATTAGAAACCATTGAAGATCTTGCAAACAAATGGAATGAACAATATGATAAAATGGTAAAAAAGATTCCAAAAGAAAGAGTAAATAGCTGGATAGCGGCTAGTCGTTTAGTATCTTTAGAAGAAACTGAAAAAGTTACTTCAGGTGCAAAGATAATCATGGTTGGAATCGATAATGCAGGAAAAACTTCTCTTTCAATTGCATTAAAGCATAGAGGAGCCTTGTCATTGTTATTCCAAAAATTATATGCTCTTACTCCCACAAGAGGATTATTAAGAAGCAAAATCGAGGTTTTTGGAATGGATATTCACATGCATGAATTAGGCGGACAAAGTATATACCGTGAAGACTATTTGAACAATCCACAACAATATTTTATTGGAACTGATATTATTATATTCGTAATTGATGTGCAAGCTAAAGATAGGTTTGAAGAGAGTTTTGAATATTTAAAACAAATAACCAATGTAACAAATGCTTTAAAACTTAAAGTTCCTTGGAAAATATTTTTCCATAAATCTGATCCTGATTATGAAATAGACGAGAAAAGCACTGAAGTTTTTGGTTCAATTATTGAGTATATGTCAAAAAACTGTTCTTTTTTCAATCCTGCAAAAGACTTTTTCAGAACAAGTGTAAAAATACGTTCTTCAATTCTTGGGGCCTTTTCTCACATATTTAGAGAAATTTCCTTAATTGAACAAGGTACTCAAGAAGCATCTCAAAAAGTTGCAGAGCAGCTCAATGCTGATTTCTTTGGTCTATATGATTCAAGGAGCAATGTTTGTTTTGCTCAATATACAACAGGTGATCAGTATATAGATATTGCACACAATGCATATTATGAGGCCATTGAAACAATAGTAAATATCCGCGAACCATTTTTACGAATACGTAGGTATACTCTTGAAAATGATGTCAATGAGATATTTATTTTAAGAGATTTGCATTTCAGTGGGGATATCTATATGATGGCAATACTGACGCAAGATGAAGAAATGGCAAGGAATCTTGACCAGGATGCTGTTCAAGAAATAATTGAGAATCAACTAAGAGATTGGATTGAGTTTAGAGGATATGCTGCTTTTCCACTTGATTAATTCTAAAACTACCTGTTGATTTTCTTTTGTTAATACCTTTATTATCCTCCATATGACTTTGGTCAATAAAGAATACAAAACAAAAATAGATTGGAAAGGTATAAAAATGCTACAATAAGCCCCGATAGCTCAGCCTGGCTAGAGCGGCGATCTCGTAACAATGTCGAGAAAGTCGCAGAACGGGGGTTCAAATCCCCCTCAGGGCTCCACTTACTTCTTTTTGGCTGAAAGTTTAAATACTTGCAAAAATCTAAAATATTATGACTTCATACCTTTTCATTGTAAATCCTAATGCAAGAAATGGCGATATAGGGGAGATGTGGCCAAAAGTTGAAGAAGAGATAGTTAGACGTGGCTTGAATTATTCTGTCGAAATGACAAAAGAACCTAAACATGCCATCGAAATCGCCAAAGCAAAAGGTGAAGAATTTGATGTAGTCGTGGCTACTGGTGGAGATGGAACTGTAAATGAGGTAGCAAATGGATTATATGGTTTGAATACTACATTTGCTTTACTTCCTTTAGGAAACGGTAATGATTTTGCAAGAGGAATCAAATTTGATAATAATTATCACAAGAGTCTAGATATCCTTGAAAAAGGTTTAACCTGTGATTTAACTGTTGGTATAGCAAAAGCTGATGAAGATCAAAGATATTTTGTTAATATTGTTGATACTGGTGTTGGGGCAACTGTTTCAGTTGCATCTTTTACTGAAGCTAAATGGTTAAGGGGTTTTGTGAAATACTATTATCTTGCAGTAAAGAAATTACTACAATATCGTTTAGTTAATTGTGTGATAAAAATTGATGACCAAGATGAATTGGAAGGAAAATTAGTTATAATTGCTGCAGGTGTAGGTAGTCGTTTTGGTAGCGGATTTCAAATTCTTCCAGATAACTACCACTTCTATAAAGACTTTGCAGTATGTTATGCATTTGATCTCAAAAAAATGAGGCAATTTTACTTATTAAACATTTTAAAATCAGGAAAACACATAGGTACAAAAGGTGTTCAGTACATTAGAGCTAAGAAAATTAGTTTAAAATTAGAAAAAGGTTTACCAGTAGAAGTAGAAGGTGAAATTGTTAATTTTGCGGCGACTAATATTTCATTTGAGGTGGCACCTAAACCATTGAAAACTATTGTACCACAAGAATTCTTGGATTTACAGAAAGAATTATCTTAATAGTTTACTACTAATTTGTCGAAAAAGAGATAAACACTTATCTCTTATCATTTATTGGAACATTCTCTAGAAACAGGTATTCTCTAAAGGAGTGAAATCGTTGCATGTAGGATTCATAATTCGGCATCTATCTTATGATGAGATTAAAAGTAATGTAATCATTATTCCAGAAAAAGAGAGAGAAATGTTCCCTAAAGAAGGAGTTCTTTTTTTCATTGAATCATATAATGATACATACGGAAGCCATATTACTAAGGATAACAATATAACTGGACTTGATGAATGGTTTAACGAATATCCAGTAAAGAGTGGAGATACAATTATTATTTCCAAATATTCTGAAGGATATTATTTGTCATCAACATCTGAGATTATAGAACAACAACATCACTTCACTCTAGAAATGGATAGAATTTTATCACTTGAACCAGGTGATATTTTGTGTCCGAACTGTAGATATAACCTAGAGCATGCTGGGCGAGGAACAAAAGAAGATTCTTATATCTTAAAGTGTGGTCGATGTGGTTTTACTCTTGTAAAAAAAAGTGATTTTGATTTAGGATAAGAAGTAAAACAGATCTAAATATTCCATTTCCCCAAAATTCACTTGTTTAAGGATTTCTAATTCACTTTTCAATTTACTTTAGTGTGCATGTGAAAATACCCATGTATTATGTGAGTTTTTGTGTTCAAATGATTTTAATTTCTTGAAATCTATGCTTCATAATATTTGGATTGCCAAAGATACAGGAGAATGTCTTTTTCATCGTAGGTACGGTAGCATAGAACATGATGAAAACCTCATTACTAGTTTTCTTAGTGCAATTGAGATTTTTGCACAGAATGTTGATGGGGGTTGCGATTTCTTACAAACAACTAGTTACAAATTCATTTATACATCCTCTAAACAAACAGTAACTGTAGCTTGTATAGACAACAAGGATGATGACACAACTGTTAGACAAGATTTGCATAAAATTCAGAATGAGTTTCATTCACGTTTTGCAGAAGAATTGAAGGATTGGAGAGGTAGAGTAGAGCATTTTGCAAATATGACTGAATTTGTAGACACTCAGCTTAAGAAGTATAGTATTCCAATAGCAAATCTGTCTTATTCTAAGCTAGAGCTTAATCCTCAGATTATTAGCAGAGATATCGGTAAAAAATTTAGTAATCAGCAGCAAAAAGTGATTTCTTTATTGAAATACAAGGGATCAGCTACTATAAGCGATATAGTGAAACTGATGAAATTAACAGAAAATGATGCAGAAAAAGCTACTAACGATTTATTATATAAGAATGTTATTCGTCAAGTTCCAATATCTTAGAAGTTTTTCAGAAGACAAAGGTTTTAAATATATTTTATGTTCAGAGCCATTGATAATATGTCTCTTATTGATTATTGGAATCTATTATGGGGATTGATCAAAAATGATCCCAATATAGGTATAGGTATACTCATAGCGTTATTAGGGTTAGTTTTTCTAATTTCAGAAATTGTTACTAAAATAAAGCACGGAACAACTTCTGAAAATCTTATGTTAGCTTTTATTGCTTTAACTTTTGGTCTGGTGTTAATCTTTCTTAGCAACTGGTTAATAGCTATTGCTTTAGGATTATTTGTTTTAGCAGTTTATCAAACATATATGTTAAGAGAATCTCCAGTTTGGAGGGAATTAATGATTATTTCAGTTGTAACTTACTTTATTTTTCTAGTTGGGACTGTTGGAGATAAAGTATGGCAACTTGTTACAGGTGAAAAAAATGAATTATTTACAGGTTGGGCTTATAACCTTATGCTCTATGTTTTCATAATCCTTGCTCTGATATTCTTTGGGAAGAAATTCGTACTTGTTAGTCGTTTAATGTCACCACAGATTCTATACTTAACACTTTTTGCTCTAGTATATGTAGCACTCTATGGTGTTGGTAAATTAGTTCCAGGATTTGATAACCTTACCTGGAATTACCTCGGTTTATATTCGTTTACATTATCTAATTTCTTCACGATTAGCGGCAGTACTCTTTTACCTAGTGCTGGAAATCATCTAGGTGGTCTAGTAAAAACAGATTCTCTTCTAGTTCAGCGAACTATTTTCCTTTCACTTGGACCGTGGGAGATAATTATACTTCTTTCAGTTTTCATGTATTTTATTTCAGGCTGGTTACTTACATTTTTACTAAGAATTAAACAAACTGATGACAAAAGAGTTCTGAAGATTGTTGAAGAGGTTAAAGTTCGTCTAGGAACCAAGAGAAAAGTCAAAGTAGGTTTTGTTGAAGCACCCATTTTGAATGCAATGGCATATGGTCCTCTTTTTGATCAAAGAGTTGCACTTATTGCATCAAATTTAGATGAATTTAGTGATGATGATATACGCGGAATCGTTGCTCATGAATTAGCTCATAATCGTCGAGGTCACATTATTTGGTTACAATTATTAGCATGGATAGAAATGATTATCAAAAAAGGATTTTTACTCCCAGCTACAACATTAGATTATGCAGCAGTGAAAGGTCTTATCCCATTTGGATTGTATT
>DXJF01000078.1 GCA_019057375.1 Candidatus Heimdallarchaeota archaeon | reverse complement strand
TCGCATAAATTATGGAATTAAATACGGAGAAGTATATGCAACATCCGAAGAATTTGATGGGGTTGCTGTCTGGTTACCTGGAAAAAAAGCACATATTAGTAACTGGAGAGGGACGCTCTCAGGAGGAATGAAACTTTATAGTAAAATAGGTAGAGAAATTATGACTAAATTTAATGAAATAAATCATTATACAACTAGTTTTAGGAATTCTATCATGCAGCCACCATATTATCAATTATCACCTATAGGTGTAATTCCAGAAATGCAAGGGAAAGGATTTGGAAGCAAATTACTTAAACCAATGTTTGAACGATTTGATGATAAAAAAATTATCTGTTTTCTAGAAACTCAAACTAAAGTGAATATTCCATTGTATCAAAAATATGGATTTAAAGTTCTAAAGGAAGGAAAAGTTCCTAATACAAAACTACAACATTGGGGAATGAAACGAGAACCAAAGTAGGAAGAGATTAAAGGAAATCTCTTGAAAGTTCATCTAAATCATTGAGTTCAGTTTTAGTTAGTTTAAAATTCATAACTTGACCATTTTGTTCTGCTTGTTCAGGTTTTGTTGATCCAGGAATAGCTACTACAGTATCACCATGAAAATTAATTAGCCAGTTTAGAGCTACTTGAGCAATTGTAACTTTGTGAAAATCAGCTATAAGACCCATGAAGTTAATTAATTTCTGACTTTTCTTGAGACTACCTCTGCTCATCATTTTTCTTCCCATAAGTAGACTCTCGGTTTGTACTCTATTTTCATGGAATCTTCCAGTAAGAATACCACTTTGTAAAGGAGACCAAGAGATAATCGTTATACCTAATTCTTTAGCAGTATCTAATACACCATTGCTTTCAATTTTTCGTTTTATTAAGCTATAGTTTACTTGATTAGAAGCTAAAACATGACCTCTATCAGCTAAGATATCATGAGCCTTTATCATTTGTTTAGCAGAAAAATTACTGATACCTATTGAACGAATATGACCTTCATCTAGAAGATCAGCCATTGCATCAAATTGTTTTTGGAAAGATGATAAAGAATAAGGCATATGTATTTGGTGTAAATCAATAGTATAAGGAATAAGATACTTTTTTCTGTCATCTATTGTTTTCTTAATAGAACGAGCTCGTCTCATCATAGGCATCCATTTGGTAGCTACAATAATCTCATCATCCTTTTTGCTTACTGCTTGTAATCCTTTAGATAATTTAGACTCAGAAATTCCTTTACCATAAGCTTCAGCAGTATCAAACCAATTTATACCATTATCCAAAGCAGATTTTACAATAGCGTTAGATTCTTGATCAGAAAGTGCAGGGTAGACCATTTTCATGAAACCATGACCTCCGGCAAACTGCATCACCCCCTGACCAATAGGAGTTATTTCAATATCTGTTTTTCCCAGTTTTCTTTTTGGTATAGATTCAAGTTTATTTTGTTTCATATTTTTCAAATAATTCTAGGTAATAATAAAGATAATGAATAAGAAGAATTTCGAACAACTCTTAACGATGAATATGATTGTTCAAGATTACTAACAATCACATCCTCCACAATCGCCGCAATCACATCCTCCACAATCACTAGTGCAATCAGCACAACTACATCCACCACAGTCGCAACAACCAGAACAATCTGAGCTCCAACAACCTGTTCTACTAGATCTACCTGGTGAAATTACCGAGATTGTAATAATCGAGATTAAAGTTAACACTCCTATTGTCCCCAGTATAGCAGAGTACCAAATCTCATAAGTTCTGATAAAGGAAATAAGTAATATGAAAGTTACTAATAGTAAGACAGAGGATAATCTAAGAACTGTAATTGCAACTTTTCGCTGTTTCTTAGGAACAGGAGGAGCATGAGAATCTTGAGAGGTTCTATGAGGTTGAGTTAGATGTTCATCATTAAATTTGATAGGCAATTTTTTCTGTTTATATCTAAGGATTGTTTGTTCCAAATCATTACCACAATGTTCACAAAATCTATCATCTGATGTATGCTTTTCACCACATTTTGAACAGAAAATTCCTGACATAACAAATTATACATAATTCTTAGGATATATAAATATAGACGTAAAATCGTCTCAAAGTTTGTAAACTGTAAGTTATACTAATAAAATCACTGATTTTCTACAAATTACTTAAGAACTTAATTCAAGTACTATTCTTTTGGTGATAGATTGAAAAAGAATCATATCATATCAATCATGATTATTTCAAGTTTGGTTTTTTCGATTGCAGTTAGCCTGAAAATTAAGGGGAAAATTGAACAAGAATATGATCTAGTAAAACTTAATGCTTTAATAAACCATGGCCCTATCAATATTACTTCAGATGCAGATTTTAACAACTACCCACTTATAGCTGGAGATGGATCACCAGGAACGCCATTTCTGATAGATAATCTAAATATTACTACGGATAAAGAATTTGGTATTCTAATCAGTGGAGTTTCTGTTTACTTCATTATTCAAAACTGCTTTATAAAAGCTGAAAATCCAGTTAAAATCAGTTCAACAATTGGTGTAAATTCAACTGTGATAAGTAACACACTTGATCCCATTGGAGGTGGGAAAGGTTTGTATCTAAATTATACTGCTTGGGTGGATATAATCGCCAATAATTTTACATCAGGGAGTGCTGGAATCTATGGAGATAATGCTAATACATTATATATTTGCAATAATTACTTTACAGAAACATTCAATGCTTTAGATATGGTGAATTGTGGTTCTCTAGAAATTGAAAGTAATTTATTTGAAGAAAATGATGGAGATCAATATGTTCATTGTTTTAATCTAGAAATCTATGACAACACTTGGATAAATAATAATTATGGATTATATCTGGGAGATTGTGATACAGGAACTGTACGAGATAATTTCTTCCTTTATAACATCAATTATGGAGTAACACTTTATGATACAATTGGGATAGTTGTACATGCTAATTGGTTCATTGAAAACAATTTAGTAGGAGGTAGTCAAGCAAAAGATGAATTAGGAGTTAATACTTGGGCTAAGGGCGGTAGTGGGAACTTTTGGTCAAATTATATAGGTTCTGGAACTTATGATATTGATGGAGGAACAGGAGACCCTTATCCAATATTTGATTCTGATGGAGATGAACTAAACGAATACGATGAAATCTATGTTTATTTTACTGATCCTTACAACCCAGATCATGAATCAGATGGACTTCCAGACGGTTATGAAGTTCAAAACGGTTTGAATCCTCTTCTAAATGATGCAAGTGAGGATCCTGACATTGATGACCTCATTAATCTTGAAGAATACAAATTTTGGTGTGATCCCCAAGATGATGACAGCGACGATGATTTAATACTAGATGGATATGAAGTATACAATTTATTAAACCCATTATTTGACGATGCAGAACTAGATTTAGATGGCGATGGATTAGACAATTTAGAGGAGTTCTTGTTAGGGACTAAGGCTAATAATTTCGACTCCGACAATGACGGGATGAACGATTACTGGGAAGATGAGAACGGTCTTGATCCACTTGTAAATGATGCTTGGGACGACCCAGATAATGATTTTCTAAACAATTTTCTTGAATATATCTACGGTTGTTCACCATTCAACAATGACACAGATGGTGATTCTCACATTGATAGCTGGGAAGTTGCTCATGGTACGAATCCTAATGATTCAAGTGATTATCCTGATGAAATTTTTGAAACAGTTACTGAAGAAAGTCCAATCAACTTCATTTATGTAGTTTTATCGTTTGTTGCTCTTTCAGGCTTATTTATCTTTAAAAGAAGAAAATAATCTTCTTTTCCTTTTTTAACTACAAATAACTATCTCTAAGTTAACTTTAGAAAGTAAACATTTGTTTTATTTAATCACATCTGGGACCGCAGCACATCCAGAAGAAGAGTATACTGAATAATACATCAAAGAATCCCCTATCATCGCGTCTATGTCTTCGGTTGTCATAGTAGTCTCTTTCCTGATATTGTTGCTGATATTGGGGAGCTTGTTGAACTGGTCCACTTTGTTGAACAGGAGCTTGGTAACGAACAGGGAGTTTCTCATTCTTATATTGAATAATCACATCTTCTAAATCATGACCACAAAATTCACAAAATTTACCTTTCGCTGTATGCTTACTACCACAATTAGGACAGAATATTTCACTCATACAAGCTTAACTTGCACATTCTCATATATAAATTTAAAGAAATAGGGTTGAGAAAAAGGAAAAGGTTTTACTAGTGTATTGGCAAATATGACTCGATATAAAATGGACAAAATAGCTTTCTTTCGAAGACTTAATCAAAAGATTTCTAGAATTCATGTTATTCTAAATGATGAAATAGATGAGCAATTGAAAGAAAATCCTTTGATTGTTCATATTCAGAATCATCCAAAATTAAGGTGGCAAGACATTTACAAGTTTCTTATGCAAGGTACTTGTGGTTGGGTACATTTGAAACACCTTGGAAGTGAAAACAGAATCATGGAGTATTTATTCCAAGAGTTTGCAAGTTCAGAAGATCCATTAGATGATGAAGATTTGTATGAATTATTAGATTCGCAAACAAAATTTGTAAGACTCAACCTAAGAGTCTGGAAAAAAATAATAGGAGATGATCCTGCAACTATCTGGTCATTAATGCAAAAAGCTTCTAAAGAAATACCTACAAATACAGAACTATTTCTAAAAAGATGGATTGAATTGATAGAATTATATGAAAGAGGCTTTATTAGGATAGATCATAGAAGAAAGCGAAAATATGGCAGAATATTCCATTGGTTAAATTTTGTCCTTAAACTAATTTCAGAGGTTGAGAATATTTCAGAAATACCACTTGTTCGGCATACAGCTGTTTTCAGGAGAAATTATAAACCAAATTACAGAATAGTAAAAGAAGAAGATGTACTGAAACATATTTCTTGAAAAATCAGTAAATGAAAGGTATTAGTGCCTTTCTTTCTTCTGGATAATCTGGGAAAGTTTCCTTATACCATAAGTGGTGAGTTCTCGCTCGAGGTAGAAGATTAGCTAATGTCCAGAAAACAAATAATAATCCTGCCCAGTTCCAAACAGCTAAACCCCATCCAATCCACATGATGATTTCTCCAAGATAATTAGGACTTGATATGTACTTGTACAGTCCTCCAAAGGGAATTTTGTATCCCTTTTCTCCTGGTTTTCGTAATGCACGTAAAACTAAATCTGCATGTCTATTGACAATATAACCAAAGATAAAGAGTACTGCACCTATTATGAATCTTGGATCAGTTAACCATGAAATTGTATATGATGATGGATCAGCAAAATGAAATATCCATCTAGCTTGAATGTACGTATTTGATGCTTGAAAAATTAAACCAAAAGATAGTATAAGTAATGGCATTCTCTTATTGGTTCTTAGGAAGAAGGGGAAAATTAAATCCCTTTGAATATAATGAAGCATCCACATAACTAAAAGAACTATTGGAACCAACTCTGCTCTTCTGTCACTTATAACATATAAAACAATGAAGATAATTACCGCCGGTGATTCCATGATTATCCAAGCCCATTTGGAGCTTATCGAAGGTCCCCATCCTTTGCGTATATGACGACCATATGGAGCAGATACAAAAAATAATAAGACTAGCATTGAAACAGCTATAATAGCAGAAGCTATGTATAAGCCCCAAAAAACATATATTTCATTCATCACACAGAGGAATATCTAGGTTTATTTAAAATCTTTCCCCTTCTAAGGAGGGTGAGTAAAATTAAAAAGCAACTATACTATTGTCCCAAAAGAAGAACAATAGATTTGAATTGGACTGGAATCGAATGGACAATCTAGTAGATGAGAGAAATCTTGAATTATTTTGGAATGTTCAGTTTATCTATGAACTAGGTTTAGCTATGATGGAACTAGAAGCATTTGGTGTAAAATACTCTACTCAAAATAGTCTCCGAACTTTCACTGCTTTAGAAATTCCTGATGAAGAGAAATTTAGTAAAAGAACAGCTTATTTTCAGAAACTTGATGATCAAATTACTCTTTATTCTAAATTAGTATCAAACAATATAACAAAATCAATTAACCAGTATCTTACTCATTGGATATATCCATATAAAGGTAAATTCCATCCTCAGATGATAAGAGCTCTATTAAATTGCATGCAAATCAATTTAGGAGATAAAATTCTTGATCCCTTTATTGGCAGTGGAACTACAGCTGTTGAAGCTCAGTTACTTGGAGTTAATTGTATTGGAATTGATATATCAGAAGTATGTTATATCGTCTCGAAAGTAAAGACGAATTCTCATAAATATGTTTCACAGCTTAAATTAGAACTGGAAGATTTCATCCAATGCCTCCTAGAGTACAAGAACGAAAATGTTGAAGAAAACATCTCTGATAAAATCTCACAGATAGAAAAATCTGAAATTAGGAATTTCTTTAAGGTTGCAGAATTAATAGCTCATAGTGATAAAGGAAGAAGAAGAAAAAAGGATTTTTCAAATTCATTCCTAGTTAACGCAAATAAAATGTTAACCTCTGTAACAGATTATGCTAACTGCATTGTTGAAAATAATCTCACTTTGGGTGATGTTTCAATACATAAGAATGATGTTAGAAAGCTAAAATTTCCAGCTAATCATTTTGATGGAATTGTTACTTCTCCTCCTTATTCCATTGCTCTAGATTATGTGGACAATGATAAGCATGCTCTAAAATCTCTGGGGTACAATCTAGATACTATAAAGGAAGATTTTATTGGAGTTAGAGGTAAAGGATCAAAGAAGATAGAACTTTATAATGAAGATATAAAAAACGCATATCATGAGATGGATCGAGTCCTCAAATCTGGAAAATATTGTACAATCATTATTGGTAATGCTAGAGTTGACAAAGAAGAGATTAAAACAGTAGAGAATACCATCGAAATTTTCCAAGAGATGAATTATAAATTGGTGAAAAATATTGATAAGATTATATTTGGACTTTACAACATAATGCAGAAAGAAAATATTCTGATTTTTAAGAAAGGGTGATTTTATTTCTTAATTTTCTTATACGTATCAATTATCAGTTCTACTAATTCTTCTATGGAGATACCTGGTAAATCTACTTCTTTGTTATTAAAAAATGTCTTGAATTTATTTATTAAAGTAGCAACAACTACTTCTTGACCTATAAGATAATTCTGCAACTCTGAAAGAATTAAAGGAGGGGAAATAGTGAAATCTCCAGAGATTACCAAATCTGATATTCTACTTCTTTCAAAATGAATAAAAAGCTGGACTAATCCTCCTTGAAACTTCCTCTCTGAAAAAGCAAAATAAGTACTACCCATGATTTTTTGGTGAATCATAGATTTTTTTTCATGTTCAACATAATCTAACCACTCATTCTGTTCATACAAATCTCTTAATTCTGCTATCTTTTCTTTCTCAATTTTTAATAGCTTACCCTTTTCAAGTTTTACATCTATTTTTTCCTGAAAGAGTTCTATATACTTCTGAATCACTTCTTCCTTAGATGGAGGTTTGCTTAGAAAATAGGAAAAACTTCCCATGCGTTCCTTCAATGACTTAGCAATTTTGTCTCTGAATTTTTCATCTGGAACCTTTAGTATTTTGGACATCTCATTAGATGGAAAATTGAAAATAAAATTACCAACCAAGATTCTTGAATTACCATAAGTAACAGCTCCATTCCCACTGATCTTCTTCTCTTGAGCTACAATATCATTGATTGGTGAATATTCAGCAGGAACATTAAAAAATCGATAAGTTTCCACAACTGGGCTCAAGAAAAATTCATAAAAACTGCTTAAATCAGAGCTAAACTGTTCTTTTCTGCAAATTATCTGATAAAAAACTTGATTTGAATCAAGGAACACAGATCCTCCCCCACATCCTCTTCTAACTAGGGGTAATTTTTGTGATTTAATGTACTCTTTTTCAACAGAATTGTCTATAATCTGATGCAATCCAACACATACGAATGATTTATTCGGCCAATTAATTAATAATGTATTAGGTGTATCGTGTTGATCTTGAATCAACGCTAAAGCATGATAAATAGCTTGAGTGTCTATCCACTCAATCTCACCTAAGTTAATGAGTCTCCATTTGGATGTCATAGTAACATTCTCTTCTAAAGAAAAGACAGTTTAAGTGTCTAGTTCCATTAGTATTCCCCATTCAGTTTCGTTTGTAAGAAAGAAAAGCACATCTCCTGAAGTGTTTAAGTAAATCAAACGTACAAACTCCAACATATATTGAGTTCCATTAATATCTACATTAGCATAGAAATTGACTGTAATCTCATATTCTATATTCAGCCCATGGTTCAAATAAACTGTATCAAGAGTAGTATTAATATCTGGATAGTTAGGTTCAGTATAATAAGAGGAATTCCATTCATCATGTGCCCACATCCAAGAAATAAATGTACCATTATCAGATCCAAATAAATCGACGTAATTTTCTCTGGCTACTCCTCCAGTAGGAGCATTATCTATGGTCATTTCAAGGATAAATACATGAACTAGCTTGCTGAATCCACTGTAATCTTCAATGGTAACATTTTCCATAAAACTTTGTTCGTTAAGAATCAGCTGAGTGATGTTATGAATATTTGATAATTCAGGAAAACCAGATATATCTGCCCAATAATCAGCTGTACTTCCATTAATATTGTTAGTATTATTAAGATAAATTGCGCTTTGAGAATCACCTGACACAGAAGTTATTATGATTGTGCTTTGAAAGTCATTTAAACCAGGTGGGGCAGTGCTTAGAGATATAAAGATAATAGGCATTCCTAATAAACTAAAGCCCAAAATAATTACTAACGTATTGAATGCATTGTTAGGCATAACTAAATTATACCTTGAGGATTTAAAAAACTTATCAAATAAAAATTTAAAAATAAAAGTAAGATGGAAATTACTTTCCTTTCTTATACTTGTTATAAAAGTATAAAGATGGAACTATAAGCACGAAACAGCCAATAGTAGCAATAGCAAAGTAAGCTCCAGGATTTAGAAAAACACTGATTTTACCAATAAAATCGTTTGTCCATGTTTGAGAATCAGATGAAAAAGCAAAGACGATGTCAGGAGTACCAGCACTACCAAATCTACTTCCTTCACCATATTGATAAGAGAGGAAGAGTCTGCCTTCATAAACTTCTAAAGTTGGATCTTTTCTGAAATAACCATCTGCTTTATCTGTAACAACTGTATGATATTCAATAGAATTTGGTTCATCAACATCTTCAAACCAAGCTCCCCACAGAGAATATTCGTCAAAAGTAATATTCTGTTCAGGATTAAACACATCAGTAAGCTTATCATGAGCTGCCATAAAGAAACCATCATTCCAACGAACCATAGTTGGATTGAACTCTTCAGTTAGGAGCTGAGGAGCATCAAAGAGTAAAGTTGGTCCTTCAAAACCATTACCAGTTGTTGTATAGGTAATTCTCACTTGACGTTTTAGAAAAGGTTCGGTAGATAAAATGTAAACCCTACCATCATATGGATATAATTTGAAATCTACACCAAAATAATTGCCAGCTTGAGATTCTGATAAAACTGCGTAATCTTCAGAATCTATATTGAAAACTTTGGTTTTATCACCCTCTTGGTTATAACTATAAGCTAAATACAAATTCTCTCCTCTATAAGCAACATCAAAATTATAAAAACCATCAAAAGCTAATGTTGTATTAAGAAAATAGTTCAGATCTGACCATGTTCTGCCATTGTCTGTTGTATCTGTAACCAAAAATGTTAGATTATCACTAATCCTTTCATGTACTGCCATAAACAAGTAAGTTTTGTCATTATATGTTATAATTGCTGTTTTGTTAATATGTACTGTTATATCATCAAGTTCAAAACGCAAAGGAGTAACTACAGTATCATCATTTTCTATAGTTTGAAATTCTGTTGGAGTCTTTCTAATATTTCTTGAGAAAACATTTCGATCGTATATTACTTCTCTTGAAATACTACTTCTCACATAAATCATCATATATTCCTCCTGATTTCCTTTAGCTAGTAAAGGAAGATCATCTGCAAATGTTTCCACTGCAAGTGTATAATTTGGAATTGATGAAATCACTAGAACAGATATAAAAGTAATATACAACAATTTTTTGTTAATTTTCATTTGGAGACTCCCGGGATTATTCTCTTGCAAAACATTGTTGAGGAATATATAAATGTTGCCAACAATAGATAAAAAATCATCATAATCACTTATCGTCCAATTCAAATGTTAATCTGATATTTCGAAGTTCTTGCATAGTTTTTCCATGAGGATCTTTTTCTACTGTTGAGATATCAAATAGAATTAGAAAGTCATTGTGCTTGAATGTAATTGTCTCAAAAATACCTTTTAACCTATCTCTTTGATTTTCCCATGTACCAGAAAACAAATGAATTTCCTTATCTTTGAAATCATCTATTCGGAAATCAATCACCTTCATAGTATCTCCAATATAATATTTATGAACTAGTCTGGACCTTAATTCAGAGAGATATTCAAGTGAGAGCGAGTTTTCTCTGAATGGTTGCCAGTAGATAAAAAACAATCTGCTAGGTTTAAACATAATAAATGGGAGAAAGGATGTATAATTAAGCCCTTTCAGAAGATGTGGAACATAACCAGAAGGAAAAGTAACAGATCCAATAAAATCAATGCTGGTTTTCTTCTGTTTATTTGATAAATCAAGAGCTATGCTTATCATCAAAACATTTAGTGTTAAAACACTCATATATATTACGAAAAATGAGTCTAATCGTAGTTTAGACATTCAAGAATATTAATAAGTGCTTAAATCAGTTGGATGAACCATAAATTAAGTTAAAGGTTTTTTGATGTTTTCCTTCTCGCAAAAGGGTTCTTGTATCTTTTGAGTAAGAGTGAGTTTGTCACAACTGATACTGATGATAGAGCCATAGCTAAACCAGCTAATTCCGCTGGTAAAAGAAAACCAATGGGAACTAATATTCCAGCAGCAATTGGAATACCCAGAGTATTGTAAATCAACGCCCAAAATAGACCCATTTTCACTTTTCTAAT
>DXJF01000077.1 GCA_019057375.1 Candidatus Heimdallarchaeota archaeon | reverse complement strand
TTTGAAAAAATAACAAAACAGCGATTTTTAAGATACTTTTATAAAGTTTTACAAAACTTGATTATTATGACTACTAGAGTTTGGCTAGGTCGCTTAGGAGAGAGGAATTTACTAGCTCAAGAATGTTTTGAAAAAAGCTTTATGGCAGTTGGTTGGAAAATGTCTAAAAAGCAATTGGATAAGATTCTTACTTGGCTTCCTGAAAACAGAAATGAATCTGAATCAATTATAAAGAAGAATTTTAATGATTCTGGTGGTTCTCTTAAAAGGTTCTTACTTGAAGCTGAAAAAGGAGATTACATCCTATGTGGACCTGTGGATTTACTTGATGAAGGTGAGTGGTACAAATATTTTCTCATTGGAAAGATAAACTCTAAACCTAGAATTCCAGAAAAAGATGAATTCGATGATTCTATGTTTGAGGGTGGAATAAATGTTGTTAGAGAAGTTAAGTGGAAGAGATATTATTATGAAATTCCAAAAGGACTTCGTGATTACATTGGCAGAAATCACCATACATTTGCGACCAATCGTAGATTCGACTATGAAGATATTGATAAGCTATTCAAAGTAGGAGAAATTAACGAGTTCAAGGATATAGAAAAGGCTAATGAAAATTATTGTAAAGAAATATTAGAATTCATGAACAAGATGGATGCTTTTGATTTTGAAATTTATGTAAAAGATTTGCTAGCAGAAAATAACTGGCAGGTTGAACTTACACAGAGTTCAAGAGATAAAGGAATTGATATATTTGGAAATGCGCATATATTTGGAAATTTTAAATCTGAAGTTATTGTTCAAGTAAAAAGGTATCAAGGAGAAGTTAAGGATTCATTAATAAAGGATTTTCAAAGTCTAGAATCACCACAAGAATCATATGAGCAAGTTAATCCAATAAGAGTTTTCATTACTACAGGAACCTATACAGATGAAGCATTAAAACAAGCGGCTAATAGAAAATACCCACAAGTAATAACAATTGATGGAGAAGCACTTGTCGATTTAGCAACAAAATCAAATATAGTGCCAGGAATTCATTGGTTTCCAAAAGAGGAAGAATGGGAAGAAGAAGTTGTGGATTAATGGTTATATAATGGATTGGAATACTTCTAACTTTCCATATAACTTCTTACAATTTCTGGTTTGATTTGTTCCAAATCACTCTCACTTTTCATATTCATCTCAAAGTTACTTGTACCTAGATGTCCTAAACTGGTTACATCTCTTGCAAAAGAAGGAAGAAGTTTGACATCTGATGGATCAAGATGGAGATACAATCTTATTGATTCCTTTTAAATCCGCAAAGATGCAGAAGTATTAGTTTTAGAATAGGCAAAATAATGTTTAAGTCCTTTAAGTTTCACATTATCTCCCAGATTTTGAATATATGAATTTTGAATCTTTTCATTTGCTCTAGAGTACAGAAAAGATTAAAAATTGACAAAACATCCAAAACTAATGATTAAATTCGATAAGGATGATCTTCAACATAGAATTGAAACTTTCATAGGTTATGGTAATCTTAATTCTGATTTCTGGTTTATTGGTTATGAAGAAAGTTGTTCTGGAGTTGATCGAGATATACTATTCAGATTACAAGCACTAGGCCTTCAAGATATTTTTGAAGCTCACAAAGAATTAAAAGAGGAAATCCATGATGATGAAAATACTGATGATCCATTAAAATGGTTTGAAAAGGGAATATATCAAACCACTTGGGGAGCTTTAATTAAAATTCTATTAATTGCTAAAGGAGAGTTTGATCAAGAAATAGCCTCTGGAACACTGTCAGATTCAACTCTATTGAAAAGGGTAAAACATTATCAATCCAATCTGTGGGGTAGATTTGACAATGAAACGCTTGTAGCTGAATTACTCCCACTACCTTCGAAAAGTTCTTCAGTGTGGCATAAGGGATATAAAAACAGTGACATTTCATTTTTAAAATCAAGAATAAGCTACACAGAAGCCGTAAAAACTAAAAGAATTGAGTTTTTCAAGAAACTTCTAGCAGAATATAAGCCTAAAGTTGTTATTGCTTATGGTAAAGAATTTTGGGAGGATTTTAAAAAACTTGCTTCATCTGAAGGAGATTTGTCTCCTGCTGAAAATAGCTTCTTTGAAGTATATGACAATATAGTGATAATTAAACATCCTGCTAACAGAGAAGGAGTTTCAAATAGAGATCTTATTGAAACAGGTTGTTGGATAAGAGATAATCTACTACGGAAATAGATAGTTCGACTATTAGCTAATCTTTAGAAAAAGATCCTTCATTAAACTCATAAATTTGCTTCTCTCCCATATTTATCCATTTCTCATTTTTAGTCAAAGGAACAGTTGCTACTATTACTGCTCTTTCTTCTACTGGTTTCATTAGTAATTCTATTTCTTTGCTCTCTGATTTTATTGCTTCTGTATATGGTGGTTCTCTTTCTACATAATATAGTGTATTCCCTTTTCTATAAGCATACATTTTTTCTCCATCTGATAACAGGAAATTAAACGACCCATATTCAGATATTGTTCCTGCTATATCATTTAGTGTATCTACTAGTTCTCTTTCTGTTGCTTCTTCTCCTATTTTCCTCATTTCTTCCATTATTACACAGAAAGCTAGTTCTGAATCACTCTCTCCTTCAGGTTGATAGTTTTCTAAAGAAGTTCTTAAGATCCCTTTTTGCATATCTTCCAATATTTTCCTTTTGTTCAAATGACCATTATGAGTAAAAACCCAAGTTTTATCAAACAACTCCCTATTGAATGGATGAGTATTTTCTACTGTTTGTTTACCTACTGAAGCATATCTTATATGTGAGATAAACATCTTTCCTTCAAGCATTTTAGGATTAGTTATTATCTTTCCTACTTTTTCGCTTGTCAATGCCATAACAGGTTCTTTTTCTACTATCCACCTATTTCTTTGAAAATATGCATATCCCCAACCATGATAGTTTCTAATGGAGTGTTCTTTTAAAATCTTAAAAGAAAAAGAGATATTTGTCTCTTTGTTACAACAAATACTAAGTAATTCACACATTTTTATCACAAATTTCTTGGATTTCTATGTTGATTTCAGAATAAAGGAAAGAAATCAGTTATGTTTTTTCCTTTTTCAAATCAAAAGAAATTGAATACAGAAACACATCAATTTGTTCTATCAACTTTAGAGCATATTTGAGTTTATCATCTATTGTTTGAGATATGACTATTCCTTTTACACCATAATTTTCAAATTCATTTATTGCTAGATTTTCTTTTACCCACCCCATATATCTTAATATCTGCCCTACTACTTGATCACTGCTTCTTCCTTTTTTAAGTTCAATAACTACAAAATTCTTATTGTCTTCATCTTTTGCCAATAGGTCAATTCTTCCAATAGATGTTGGATATTGTCTTCCTTTATTTTCTTCATCTTGATATAATTCTAGCTTTGTTTCAAAATTAATTTTGGTAAAATTTGTTTCTATAAATTCCTCTAAATATGCTTCCATTATAATATCCAAACTCTCTGTTTCTTTTGATATTTGTTCAATAACTTGAGTAACTTGAGAAGAGATTTCTTTACCTTCAATTAGAGCTTTTACTGCATCTTGACCTTCCTCTGTTGCTGAGACAATATGCAAAAAATGATCTATCTCAATAAAACTTAATTCAGGCTTTAGATCTCTGATAGATTCAATTGCTTCCAAAACCATCAAATAACAAGTTCCCCAATCAGAACCTCTTGGAAATTTTGGCATTAAACCTAAGGTTTCTAATCCCATATTTGATTTATTATTCCAAGTCACATACTTTTCTGGATCTAAATCCATTAATATTGATGTTGTTAATCCTTTACCAAGTCCCTCAATACGAAAATTACTATCATGGTTTAAAATTTGATTAATCCTTTGGTTAATGGAAATACTTTCATCAAATAACAATTCCATTGTTTTCCTGAATTTGCTAATATCTCTTATAATTCTATTCCTGAATACTGGATTAAAGAAGTGTCTTCCCGCTCCGTCATTGAAATACTCTAAAAACTTGCTTTCTAATTCACTATCACTCAGGACTGTGGTATCTATATCCACTACCAGAAGGTAAAGAAACCTTTAGAACAGATCACATATGCATTTGAGCTCAATTGGAGTATACTAAGCTTTTCTACCATAAATTAACTATTATTCAATAGCTTACATTGAACCATTAAACCTTCAGCAAGAGGTAAAATAAGGAGAAGAAACCATGCTATGTAAACATTAGCATGATACTTCTGGAATGGTAATCATTACATAATAGAAGCATTTCTTAGGAGGAAATCAAAAGAAATTGTATTGTCTCGTTCGATTTCTTTCTCTAATTTGTCGCAAACGCTCATGTTTTGATACTAACTATTTTTATGCATTTGCGTTGTTTTAAAAGATATTTGATCTGTATTAAATATTACATCTTAGGATATTCTGTAAAGATACAAATAATATTGTGATATGGATTCGTTCTGAAAAACTATGTCCTGTCTGTAAGAAAAGAATAAATGAACAATCGCTTGAGGATTATAAATCAGAACAATAATTTCTCCCAAAAATCCCCTTAAACCATAAAATCATTTCACTATTTAGCTCAACTTCATATTACTTATCCATTCTTCTTTTTTGAATTATTTTAGTAGGAATTGCAATCACAATTATAGTTAAAATAACTGAACCAATTACTATTCCAATAATCTTTAGAATCTTTATATCTTCAGGCGTGAGTGTTGTTTCTTCCTCACTAGCAGTTATCCGTTCAAAAAAGTCTACTTGCCAATCAATATTTCCTGATGTACATCCTACATTTATTGAACACCAAAAAGTATAACCTGGTTTTAAACCATTTGCGGAAAAAATATAGTTATCAACTTTCGAATATTCAGAATCATCAACATAGATCGCTTTTATATGCTCATTTGTATCTGGATGTGATCCTTTGTATATATCAACCCATAAAAACCAATCACTATCAGATGTTACAAGTCCCCAGCCAAGTTTAAAAGGACTTGAAGTTCCAACTGAAAAGCTATTTGTATAGAAACTTCCTGCAGAAGTACCTGTCCAACCTCTTTTCCAATCATATTCATCAGCATAAATTCTAGAAGGAACTAAGGAAATAATTAGAATTAAAAGAAGAATACTGGAAGATTTTTTCATTCTTATCACCTAATTGAACTAGTAATTTTATTTCTGCTTTCATTTAAGTATTTTCCTTTAATTCATTAAAAATGATAAATAATAGGTAGAAAATTACCTTCATATTTTATTGACATCAACTCCCTAAAGAAATCTCTATTTGATTATAGAGTATCTTCAAGATAATTCGCTAGAAGCTTATACCCGATTGAAGTTATACAGTAACTTCAACGTTATAGCTATTTCTGGATATTATCACAAATATACTTCAAAGTTTCTTTAGATCTTCCTAAAGTATCTTATTGAATCAACCGAACTAAAGAAATAACCTTCCTATCATTCACTGCAGTTTCAAAATACTGTTGCGCTAGTGAATAAAACCTGCTTATAGGTATAAAACCTATTATCTTATTTGGAATTTCTTTTTTCAAGGTTTTTATTACTTCGTTTTCTTGTCCTCCACTTGGAGAAGTTACTATCATATATTCTGGTTTCTTCCATTTCAAATCTGAAAAATGACTTAATTGGTCTAAAGTCTTATCGATTAGAATATTACTTGCATATCGTATGACTTGCTCAATTACCCTATCTTTTCCTCTAGGTGTTATCTTTGTTTTTTTCACTTCTATAAATGCTGGTTCTTCCAATGTTACTATGTCTGGGTACTCTCCCACTCCTGGAATCTCTGATGTTATTCCGATTATTTTCATTGTTTGTTTTATCCATCTCTGCTGAGAAAGTTCTTCTCCCAAAATCTTTCCTGTGTCACATACTGTTGCCTTGTTTGGTTTTCCTAGAGATTTCTTGCATATTTCAGGATCATATCTCAGCTCTGGAATCTTTCCACAATCTATAGTTAAAGCTCCATAAGGACAGACATCCACACACAAACCACAAGCAATACAGTTTAAATTAATCCTAAAAGCACCTATTGCGTTAGTTGGGCAGACTTTCCTACAAGGCTCACCGTGATCGCATTTTACTCTCTCATAGGTTGTTCTTTTTCTTCTTACTACTTGCTCTCCCAAAGGTGATAATTCATATCTTCCTCGTTTAGTATATGATTGAGTTAAATTGAGCATACTAGTAAAATTCCTCATCCCAGCAGAGATGTCGTCACCTATTCTTTGATCATAAAAACCGTATTTTTCACATCTCTTTACTAGTTCATATTGTATTGTTCTGTTCTTATTCGGATATGCTCCCACTGCTTCCAAAAATGGTCTTATTAACAATCCTCGTTCCATCATTTCATCAACAAATTCTTGAGCATGAAGCACCATCTCCTTGGAAGTAGACTCTGAACCACCCCCCATCAACAGTTTTGCTTTCTCTTTGAATTTATTTTCGAAAAGACCGAAGTGATTGAGTATTGTTACCATGCTTTTAACATCCGGTCGAGTTCTTTTATGACCCAGATTAATCATTTACTGTGAATGTGGTCTAAATCTTGTTTTTCCTCAAAAATAGCCAATTCATACACCTGAAATGTTGATGTTCGATGAAAGAAGTTGACCATTTAATCACCTTGTTAAGCTCTAAAACTTAGCTTCATATATAATCATACTCTGGATCATCAATTATTGAGTAAGTTTGTGGAACTGCTTCTAGAGGTCGTTTTTTCTCAAAATTGATAAAATGTTGGAATTCTTTTGGAGGATTTAATTCTCTTATCTCAGTTATCAATACCCAAAATCCGTGAGGATTTTTTAGTGATTTCTTCCAATCATCTTTCCTCCATTGTGGAACATATTGTATCAAATTCTTCTTTTCATCTAACTCTTCTATTGAACCAATGAAATCCACATCACAAACATAAAGAACTTTCTGAACTGAAGTAACATAAAAATAGGCTTTTAATATCTCTGGGTGTTTGAATGTAGCTGATGTTGTTGTTCCTGGGATATTAATATGCCAGAAAACACATCCATGTCGTCCTAAATGAATGGAATGATGGAGTACACTACCATATTTCTCTTCAGGTTGTTCAATGTTTGCTGAAATCATAATTGCTTTCTTCATTGTTACTCTATGTAAATTATAAATAGAATATAAAATAATTTAGGTTAAAAGCACTCTAAATTCTAATAAAAGCATATTTTGTCTTAACAAAGTTTCCCTCATCCAGTCAAAATCTCCCAATAATAGCTAGTTTCAAATAAATTTAGTATTAGTCAGTATAATCTACTGTATGTCTATTGAAGGATACAAAAAAATACAAAATAAAGAAATCAAAAACATTAGATGGTATCATAGACTCTACTTATAATTTATCTAGAAGAGATCTACCAAGAGAATATGATTTACCGCAATGGAGGTATTTCTCCTAACACACCTAGATTTACCAGTAGCAAAACAAGTCATTCTCCTGAACATAAGAAGAGATTTACAGGTCAATTAAGCAAAACACAGAAAAAATGAAAGAAGAAATCAAAGAAGATTGATAAAGTTTGAGCAAGAAAATAAAAGTTTTTTAGATTCTCTCCTTTCGTCTTTTAATCATAGGATAAGTTATAGCTAGAAAAGTAATAAACAAGAATCCAAAACCAATCAAAAAGTCATACTCGGTTATTACCGGAATGACTTCTATAGACAATGGATAAAGATCTTCAGCATTTGCTGATCCAGAAATAAGATAGGTTCCTACTCCTGAATAATCGCTCCAGTAGTTTCCCTCTAATGTTACTGGATCATACCAAGTATTACTAAATCCTAAATCCGAAGCCTGTAAAGTATTATTCAGAAAATTATTGTGATGAATGGAATTTTGTGATGATCCGCTAAATAGATATGCTCCATAATCATTGTTAGCAATGATATTATATTTTATTTCTGAGCTATTAGAAGTTCCTAAGATTATTCCTATAAAAGAATCTGTAATAGTATTGTTTGATATGTTAATATATTCTGAATTACGTAATCTTAGACCAGAGCCAGATATATTATAAAGGCTATTATTGGAAATAATGGTATTTATACAATTCACAACTGAAACACCGCCCATATCTTCAGATAGTATATTGTCTGCAACGGTAATGTTTTGACAGTATAACAATTGTATCGCTAAACCAGAATTAGAGATTATATGGTTTTTGATAGTAATATAGGAACAAGATACAAATATAATTTGTCCATAAAGGTTCTCCGTTATTGTTTTGTTTGTATCATTTACTAGAAGAAGAAGAGGTTTTCCATTTATCGTATTATTTTCAAAAGTGTATTCAGTTGCAGCGGCAAGAGAACTATCTAAGAAAGTGATTCCAGCATTCAAGAAAACGTTGTTGGTGACAGAGACATTTTCTGAGGAAATATTTTCTATCTCTAAACTAGACTCAGCATTGAATCGGTTATCATCAATAGTTATACTGGAACAACCCGCTATTGATGCGTACCCCTCAAAAAAACTATTGTTAAAAATATTCACATTATCACACCCATATAGATCAAAACCATTATTTCGAAAAGTATTATTATAAATAATAGTCGAATATAAATAAGCTGAAACAAAGTTTCCAGTTAAACCATCATGGTTGTTTTCTAAAAGATTATCAGCGACAATAAGACTCTTGAAAGTTCCATCAATCCGAATACCAAAACCATAATTATTTCTACAAACATTTTTAGTTATATTAGTATAATCACAACCAGCGAT
>DXJF01000076.1 GCA_019057375.1 Candidatus Heimdallarchaeota archaeon | reverse complement strand
ATGTTCTTATCTATAAACATCTTCCCCCAAAACTTCAAATATTTAAGAAACAAACAAAACAATAATCATCTCAAGATTAGTTTTTTTGTATCAAAGGGTTATACATTAATGAGTACAATCTTTCATGTGTGGGAGGTCTTATTCACCTACATGTAAGATAGTGAGCTTTCAAAAGGGTATTAAACACATGTCAACACCTTAGAACCATAATAGTTGCTGTGATTGAGAGTATATCCTTAACTTGTGTTGGAGTGAGAACTGATTGTGCTTCCAATATTAATGCACATAATCTTGCAACATGGAAAACCTTTTTTTAGAATCTATGCCTAGTAGTAATTATGCCACATGTAAGAATGTCTCGAAATCTTAATCAAAGTATTTTCGCACTTATTGTTGGAACAATATTTAGTGTTCTTCTTATACCTGTTTTTGGAATGAATGTTTTAATTCTAGCAATCTTTGAGATTCCTTTAGCCTTTCTTGTGGCATTAATAGCAGTTACGGAATGTTTGTACCAGTATAAAGATGAGGTTTCGATAGAAACTACCTTCAACATGATGATTCCTCTATTGAAATCATTAGGTATTTCGATACCTGTAGTTCTGTTTTATGGAGCCATCACCATAATTCTCAATGAAACAATTCCAGCTTTTGAACAAGCTCTACTTCCACTTTTCACTCAATATCAAGGTTTACCAAGCCTAGTAACAATTTACCTAATCAATTTTGTTCCAATTTTTGTGATGATGTTTGCTTTACCTTTCTTCTTATTTATTTACGGAAAAGTACATGTTCTTTTCTTCACAGATAAAGAAGATAGAAAAACTAGAGTAACAAAAGCTGATATGGAAGAAAAGGAACTTAACAAAAAAGTATTCCAAATGATAGATAAACTAGAAAATTATGCTTTTCAACTACAACAATATCTTCTAGAACTGCAAGGTTTACCAAATCAAATAACCGCAGTTGATGATCACGAATCTTTCAAATCATTAAGTATGAGATTGAATTTGATTAAAGATTACGTAAAATCAATAGATGTCGCAGATGATAAAACAGTAAAGAAGATTCTTTCAGAAGAAGAAGTGAAAATGAAATTAAATGAAGTAGAAATGCAGAAAAAGACAGTCATTGATATCGTTGAACAAAATCTCAAAAAGCTCCATAAGGATAAGAAACGATTCGAAAAAGAAGAGGAAGAGGACATAGAAGAGGCTGAAGAACCAGAAGAAATTAAGCTGCCAGATGAAGTCGAGGAAGCTGAAGAACCAGAAATTGTTCAAGAACCAGAGGAACCAAAACCAAAGAAACCAAAGCCAGAGGAACCAAAACCAAAGAAACCAAAGCCAGAGGAACCAGAACCAGAGGAACCAAAACCAGAGGAACCAGAATCAGAAGCAGCTGAAGAAGAAGAATTACAAGATCCAAGTGAAATTATTCAAGATGATTAATTTTCACAAAAAAAGAATAGAAGGAAGGAGAAATTAAGCTTTTTCATAAGCTTCCATCAATTTTTCTACAAAATTATCCTCAGGATAAGATCCTTCAAACTGAACTTCTCCTTGATTAATCACAGTTTTTGGAACGCCCATTACGAAATATTTCTGGGAAAGCAATGGAAATTCAGTAGCTTCAACCATCTCACCATAAATATTTGGATTTGCCATTGCTGCTTTATGAGCTAATCTAACGGCAGCTGGGCAATAAGGACAAGTAGGTGTTACAAAGACTTGAATCTTCATTGGCTTGTCAATCTTTTGAATTTTCTCTAAATTCTCTTGTTTTAGAGTAATCTTTCCTGCCGAGATATCTAATATATCTTCCACCAATGAACCAAACTCATAACCACTTGGAATTCCAGTAAACACAACATTATGCTCTTCTTTTCCATGCAATATAATCGTTGGAAATCGTTCAATGTTATATTTTTGAATTTCAGGAGGATTTTCTTCCTTATTAAAAAGTTCAACCTTAATCATGTTGTCAGGAGCGAGTTCCGCTAGCAATTCCATGATTTCTTTTGTTTGAGCACATGTCAAACACTTCTCTTTATCTACAAATAACTTAGCAGTAACTTGGTTTTCCATGTGTTGGAAAATCTCTTTAACTTGCCTTTTGATATTATCGTCAACATCTACTGACATTTTAATCACTTCGTGTGTGCCATATTTACACACACCAAACCAAATATAAATATTTCTCTCTTGCAAAAAGAAAAAAAGTGATTAACCAGTTCGTTTTATTATATGATAACCAAATTCTGTTTTTACTAGACCTGAGAGTTCTCCTTTTGCTAATGAAAACGCTGTTTTTTCAAATTCCTTTACCATCTGTCCTCTAGTGAAGAATCCTAAACTTCCTCCTTTCTTTCCTGAGGAGCAAATTGAATGCTTTTTTGCTAGTTCTGCAAAATCAGTTCCAGCTTTTATTTCATCAAGTATTCGAATAGCTTCCGATCTTTTTTTAACGAGAATGTGACTTGCTTTTACTTTGGACATGATATCACCAAGTTTCCTTTTTTCAAGATATTAAAAAGTATTTGATTTATCATTTGGAGATAAGAATTCATCCTAGAATTATTCGAGCATCGATTGCCTTCAATCCTTCCTTAGTTGCTACAACAGGATTCAAGTCCATTTCCTTTATTACCTTATTTTCTTCAATAATCTTTGAAACATTTATCACAAAATTACTCAGTTCCGACAAGTCAACTTGAGGTAATCCACGATAACCGTCTAATACTTTCTTACCCTGAATTTCCTCTATCATGTCTCTAACATCCTTTTCAGTTATAGGAATTAAACGGAATGTTACATCCTTATAGATTTCAACAAAAATCCCTCCTATTCCCAGAGCAATCATTTTACCAAACTGATCATCCGTATTAGTTCCAATAAGAAGTTCCACTCCTTCAACCATCTCTTCAATGCTAAAACCTTCAATTTCAGCTGATGGATAATGGTTCTTAACACTAGTCAGCATCTCATTATATGATTTTCTTAATTCACCATCTGAAGAAATCCCAATTTTAACTCCTCCTGAATCAGATTTATGAATTACATCTTTTGATATTATCTTCAAAACCACAGGATATCCTATTTCATTTGCTTTTGCAAAACATTCATCTAGATTTTTTGCAAAACACATTTTGTTTAATGGCAAACCAGCAAGTTTCATTACTGTCCTTGATTCTTCATAAGTAAGAATATGCCTTCCTTCACCTGATATTTTGTCCAAAATGATTTTAATTTCAGAACTCATGATAATCACAGATATTCCTTAAGTTGAATGTTTTAAGTGGTAAGTTTACCTTGAACCTTTATCTTTTAAAAGCTTCCAAAGGCACTTCTATTTCTTTTAATTGAAGAACAATAATTTTAGCTTCAAAGAGAAAAATTTTTGATAGCTATATTTCTTTTAAATTAGAGAGAAGGTAAAGTGAATCTATGGATTATAGAAATAAGATGGAAGAAATCATTTCAGGAAAAAATCGATTATCTGAGGAAGAACGCTTAAAGCTAGACTTCAAACCTGATGTAATTCCCTCCCTTCCAAGAGGAGAAGAGGCTTTGAAACCTAGTACAAGGGCAGGATGGGAGACTGAAGCTATTATCAGAGCAATGATATCTAATCTGCATAATGGTAGAGATTGGGAATCATTATACATCTATGGTGGTTCTGGTAAAGTAGCTAGAGACTGGAAATCCTTCTATGAGACCATTGATCTCTTAAAAAATTTAGAACCAAATGAAACATTATTTTTGCAATCTGGTGTTCCTTATGGTAAGATGCAAACAACACGCTGGTCACCCAGATGTGTTATTACAAACAGCGTTATTGTTCCTCATTGGGCATCGAACTTTGAAGAATTTGTTGCTTCAGGATTATCTGTCTATGGACAAATGACAGCTGGTTCGTTTATATTCATAGGATTGCAAGGCATTATTCAAGGAACTTATGAAACAATTGCAGCTGCTATAAAAACTGCAGAAAAGAAAGATGCTTATCAAAAATTATCTAATTTTGAGAAAAAGCTAATTGTTAGCGCGGGTTTAGGTTTAATGAGTGGAGCACAACCCCTATCAATCAAAATGTGTGGTAAAATCGCAATAGTTGCTGAAGTAAATCCTAATCTAATAGATCGAATGTATAACACAGGAAGAGATCAAGGAGTACCTTATCTTGATCATAAAACTGAATCTATTGAAGAAGCAATAAGAATTGCAAAAGAAGCTGCAGCTAAAAATCAATCTATTTCTATAGGAGTTTTATGCAATGCTGTTGACCTTCTACAGTATCTTGTTGACAATAATATCACTCCTCATGTTCTAACTGATCAAACATCAGCACATGATTTGTTAAATGGTTATTACCCTATGGGTATTTCCTATGATGAGGCAGATATTCTAAGAGTTGAAAGTCCTGAAGAATATATCGAACAATCTAGAAAGACGGTTGTTCGTCATGTAAGTCAAATGGTTGAGCTAAACAAGCGAGGATCAGAAACATTTGATTATGGTAATAACATAAGACAACAAGCCTATGAATTGGGTGTGAAAGATGCCTTTGATTACGGAGGATTTGTACTAGAGTATGTTAGACCACTTTTCTGTGAAGGAAAAGGACCATTCAGATGGATGGCTTTGAGTAACGACCCCCAAGATATTAGGACAACTGATGACTATGCAAAGAAGTTATTTTATGATGACAAACAATTAGTGAATTGGTTAGAGTTAGCAGACAAATATATCCCATTTGAAGATGGATTACCAGCTAGAGTCTTTTGGGCAGGATTTATTGGACGAGCAGCTTTTGGAATGCTAATGAACAAGCTCGTAGCAGAAGGAATTCTAAAAGCTCCTGTTGTGATTGGAAGAGATCATCTTGATGGAGGTAGCGTTGCGTCCCCCAACAGAGAAACTGAAGGCATGAAAGATGGCAGTGATGCTATTGGAGATTATCCTGTTCTAAATCTGATGGGGAACGCATTGGGTGGAGCTACTTGGGTTTCATATCATGGTGGGGGAGGAGTAGGAGTAGGATATTCTCTTCATGCAGGACAAGTAATTATAGCTGATGGAACTAAGCTTTCGCAAGAAAGATTATTCCGAGTACTTACCTGGGATCCAATGAGTGCAGTCTTAAGGCATGCAGCAGCAGGATATGAGAAAGCCATTGAAATTGGAGAGAGACATCAATTAGTTATACCAGGAAAGAATGAGAATAAGGAATTTGATTACAATAAACTATATCAGCACATAATTAGTTGGGTTAAAGAAAGAACAGGAATCGAGCTATTTCAACCATTAGAGAAACTAGAGTTAGATCTATCCTAATCGGTTCTACTTTTTTCCAAAGCAGGAATAGTCAAATCTGGTTAGACTAATACAATCTCTTTTAGCACAATGTATCGTGACTTATTAGTAACTTTAATAAAGACTTACTTAAGTTTTCGACCATGAAAGTTGTATATATAGGACATGGTTCCTCTGGTTGGACATCAGCTACCACTCTCCGTGCATGGGAAAGAAATGCAGAAATCACTATAATTGACAAGAAGAATTATGATGCTTATCATCCTTGTGCTATGCCATATGCGATTGGTGGATTGTGGGAAGATGAGAGTCCTCTCATCGAATCTTTGAATTATGATATGATGAAGATAAACTTTTTGCGTCGTCATGAAGCTCTCAAAATTGATCGTCAAAATAAGAAAGTAAGTGTTAAGAATCTAGAAAATGATGAAGTTTTTGAAGTTGAGTATGATTATCTTGTTATTTGTATTGGTTCCAAAGCTAAACTTCCCCCAATACCAGGAGCTAATGGAAAAAATGTTTATGCTCTAAAATGGATTGAAGATTCAGCAAAAATTCGAGAAGCTGCAGCTAAGGCATCCAAAGCAGTCGTTTTAGGCGCTTCAGCAATAGGTCTTGAAGTTGCAACAGAACTTGCTCATAGAGGTATTGAAACCGCTGTTCTTGCAAGATCTAGGCTTATGCGTCTCCTTATAGACCCAGATTATGCAAATGAAACTGTAAAACTTCTAGAAGAGAAACTACCCAAGCTAAAATTTGTTATTGGAGTAGGAATTAATGAAATTGTTTTAGATAAAAATGGTATGGCAACAAAAATCACAACCGACCAAGGAGATTTTGAATGTGATTTTGTTGTTGCAGCTACAGGAGTTAGACCAGAAGTAACTTTAGCACAAGAAGCAGGATTAAAGATAGGAGAATCTGGTGCAATTGTAACTGATGAAGAATTGAAAACTTCTGATCCAAACATACTTGCAGTAGGCGATTGTGCTGAGACAACTCATTTAATTTCAAAGAAACCAATCAATTCAGCAATAGCAACTTGTTGTGTTCGAATGGCGAGAGTAGCAGCTATGACAATCGCTAAACCAGGAACTTTGACATTTCCAGGAACAATGAATAATTTCATAGTGCCATATATTGACCTTAGAGTTGGATCAGTAGGGCTTATCAAGAAAGCTGCAGAAGACGCAGGTTTTGAGGTTGTTTCTGCTAAGATTAAGACTCATAACAAACCACTATATATGCCTGATGCTGAAGAATTGTACTTCAAAATACTAGCAGATAAGAATACTGGAAAGATACTTGGAGCTCAAGCAATTGGCCCCGATTCAATTACAGATAATTTGAATGTAATTTCTTTGGGAATGCAAAACAAAATGACATTCCTTGAGTTACTGCAATCTGATTTGTGTTATGCACCAGCAGTAAACGAGACCATCTATCCCGTCACCCAGGCTTTAGAAATGATCTCAAGAAAAATGTTGAGAAGACAAAAATAACTATGAATAGTGATGAGTGATTAAAACTCATCTTCATATTTCTTTTCTTATAGTTCTGTTATAATGTAAATTTTCTAGAACATTATATAAGTTAGAAAAACAATCATATTTTGTGTTTAGTGATTGAAGATGAAAAAATATAAGCCGGTTGATCCCATAAAATCACCTAGATTTTCAGGAATCCAAACATTCATGCGTTTACCTTTTATTAAAAAGTTGGAAGGAGCAGATTTTGCAATAATAGGCGTACCCTCAGATGCAGGGGCATCTTTCAGAACAGGACAAAGAGAAGGTCCAGCAGCAATTAGAAAAATATCAGCTCTACTTAGGCACCATAATCCAATATTGAACATTAGTCCTTACGAATTTCTTTCAGGTATAGATTATGGAGATTTACCTGTTGTCCCAGGATATATCGAAGAGGGGTACAAAAGAATCGAAGAGAGTTTACTTCCAGTTTTAGAAGCAGGAATAATACCTATTCTACTTGGGGGGGACCATGCAATAACTTTACCAGAATTGAGGGCTATTACCAAGATTCATGGTCCTGTGAGTTTGTTACATTTTGATTCTCATAGTGATACAGTCGACGAATATTTTGGTAAGCCATATAATCATGGAACACCATTTAAAAGAGCAATTGAAGAAAATTTGTTACTTGCTGATAATTCTATACAGATAGGATTAAGAGGATCAATCTATTCCCCAGAGCATTTAGAAATTCCAAAATCTTTAGGATTTGATGTTGTTACAACAGAAGAGATTAGAGAAATAGGGTTGGATTCTTTAATAGAACGAATTAAAAATAGAGTAGGAAGAACTAAAGTTTTTCTATCCTTTGACATCGACTTCGTTGATCCAGCGTATGCACCTGGAACGGGAACTCCTGAAGTTGGAGGGTTTACAAGTGGAGAAACGTTGAAATTAATTAGGGGATTAAAGGATTTGAATTACATAGGTTTTGATGTTGTTGAGGTTTTACCAGCTTCTGATCCTTCTGAAATTACAGCACTTTTAGCTGCAAATATCGTTTATGAGTTTATCTCTATTCTTGCTTATATAAAGAAGAAAAAGTGAAAAGAACTACTTCTTTCTTTTCTTGATTCTCTTTCTGAATCTTACAATAGCTATGGAAGAAGTTATAACAATAACACCGCCTCCAATAGATGCTGCATAGTAAATTATCTCGTTATTCAAGTTATCAAATTTGACTATCATTGATGTTTGGTTAGATAGACCAGCTTTATCTACTGCAACAGCTGTTATGTTGTGCATTCCTTCTGCATAGAGACTTGTATTGCATTCAAACCGAAGTTCAGAATATGGATAGTAATCTGGCATAACTAAACTTTCTACTAGCAATCCATCAATGTAGAGTTCAATGTTTTCCAATTCTTGATTATCATCACCTTTTGCAACTATTTCTACTATATCAGAGAGTGCATCGTCTGAATTTGGTTTTAATATAATTATTGATGGAGCTTCTATATCTGGAGGAACCTCACCATCTGCATTAAATGAAAGAGAGGTTGATATAATGTCTGAAGCTAATCCATCAGCATCATATGCTAAAATATTAACCATAAATGAATCGCCAAGAGCAAGACCATCGAACGCTACATCCCCTGAATAAATTCCGTTCATTAAAGGATCTTCTAATTCAATCATTTTTATTGCAGCATCATTAATCGGGTACATATATCCATCCAATGGATCATTGGGTTCCCAGCCTGAAGGTACAAATCTTGCATAAACTTTACTTATTCCCGTAGAACTCCCAACTTCTACTTCAATATTTGCTACACTTGTAAAAAGATCCCAGATTTCATAAATAGGTAAAGGAACCATTTCGATTTGTATTTTAGGAAAACATACTATTGGTTTAGCCCATATCTTCACGTCTAATGCATCAGCTCCATCTCCACCCACAGGTAAATAGCCACTTGGAGCTACAGTGTGCCCTTGACTATCATGATTGTCATCTATCTGTGGTGCTTGGTGACTGCCAAGATTTCTTACGTGAATAACAGCTTCTTCAAATGCAGTCCCAATTGTTAAGCAAGAAGCTACCGATGACCAAAAGGATTCTGAAAAAGCTCCGTTTGTTCTATCAGCATTGAAAGCTGCACCAGCTAGTGTATGGGCTGATGTTACTATTATTCTATTATCTTTACTGTTTGGGTAAATAAATGAACCAGAATGGCATCCTTCAATTATAAGAATGATTCTTTTACATCCTGTAGCAATTTCAAAATTACGCAGATATGAATTCAGATCAGTATCCCATAAGGCATCACCAACCATCACTGCAAGAGCATCATAATCACCATGAGAAAAGAGGGCTATCCCTAAACTCTGGCTTGAATTTACATGCTGTGGTGCCCATTCTTCAATTGCCCATTTAAGATTAATTTTTGTTGAAGAAGTATTTACATAAGGTTGGCTTGGTCCAACTTCAGGACCCATATAGTAGATCTGCTCTGAAGTAAACCCATTACCTCTCAGAATTTCGTAAGTTATATTAACCGCACTTTGAATAGAATCCATATCCTTATGATCCGCTCTATCTCCTGCAAGAAGAATCCAAGCACTTTGAACTTCACTACTTGTAGGAACTTCCTTTATACCTGAAGAACAATCTTCAGAACGTACATTTGTTTGTAGACATGCTACAGAAAGAAAAGTGGTTAATAACAAAACTACTGATATAAGCTTTTTAGAGTTGTTTTTCATGATGTTCTATTCTATTTCACTCCACTTACATCTAATAAATTTATCTGGAAGACTTTAAAAAAGAAGTTCCAAGGGATAAAATTCCTCTAACAAGAAAGCGAAATAGATTTGAATGGTAATAGTTTTTAATGTTTATCTATTCTTCAAATTATGTCTAATAAAGATTTGATTAAGCAAGCTTTACATCTCATCGATAATTGGCTTGATTATCAAGTATATATCAAAGAGATACCAGGAATAGCTGTAGGTGTTTTCTTTGAAGATGAAATTATTTTCAAGAAAGAATACGGATATGCAAATTTGGAAGAAAAAATTAAACTTACTAATCAACATTTATTCCGTATTGCTTCTCATTCAAAATTATTCACTGCTACTGCAATAATGAAACTCTATCATAAAGATAAGCTTTCCTTAGACGATAAGGTCTCGAAATTCCTACCCTGGTTTGCTTCTGAAACAGATGAAAATCTACAACAAATACGTATCAAACATTTACTCACTCACTCTAGTGGGATGACTCGTGATGGCCAGACTGCCCATTGGTCTAATTATGAATTTCCTTCAATAGAAAAGATAAAATCGCAAGTGAAAAAGGGTATAAGTTTCTTTGAGACAAGTGAAATATTGAAGTATTCAAATTTTGGATATACGCTTTTAGGTCAGATAATAGAAGCTGTATCTGGTCAAAGCTATCCAGATTATATTCAAAAGGAGATTCTTGAACCACTTGAGATGCTTAATACTATTGTCGACGTTGATGAAACTAATCTTTCTAGACATGCTACAGGGTACAAAACCAAATATCCAAAACAAGAACGAGAAAAACTTGAACATGTTCCTGCAAGAATCATGCACTCAGCAACTTGCCTGAGTAGCACTGTTGAAGATTTAATTAAATTCTATCAAGCTCATATATTAGGCAATAATACTCTATTCCCCGATTATATCAAACGTGAGATGCAGCGAATTCAATTTAAAGCAGAAAAAGCAGATTGGGGATTAGGTTTTAGTATCACAAATCTTCCAGATATTAAGATAGTTGGACATGGCGGTGGTTATCCAGGATTTATTACAAGATCAGGACTCATTCAAGATAAGAAATTGATTATTGTAGTTCTTACAAACGCTGTCAACGGTCCTGCATTAACTCTATTTCTAGGTATAAACAAAATGCTAGCTCATTTAGCAAAAGAGAAAGTGAAATTTAAGCAAAAACCTGAAGAAGCTATTCCCGACTTTAAAGATATAATTGGTTTTTATGTTTCAGATTGGGGAACATCATTATTCAGTCAAATCGGTCCAAAACTTGTGGTTATTGGTCCTGGTGATGATAATCCTGCAGAATTCATGCAAATTTACAAACATGATAAGGATTACAAATTCATTGCTCCGAAAGATTTACCTTTTGCATCTCCTGGTCAACCTATAGAATTTATTGATGGACCTGATGGAGAGAAAATCTTTGTGGATAGTCACAAAGGTAAAGCAAAAAGATTCAAGTATGAATACTAGTTCCAATCAAAATTAGAGGAGATGATTAAAGAGTCATTTGCTCAAATCTTGCTTGGAAAAATCTCAAATGCTTTGGTTCATAAATCATTTTTAATCCAGGAATTGTATCTCTTCTTTCATATAGATCTATTACTGAATTTGCAACATACTCCATGTGAGTATTTGTATAAACCCTTCTGGGAATCGTTAGTCTAACCAATTCTAATGGAGGGAAGATATTCTCACCAGTTTGTGAATCTCTACCTATTGAAACAGCACCTCTTTCCATCGTTCTAACCGCAGAATGTTCATATATCGCTGCTGATAATGTTTGTCCAGGCCATTGTTCTCTTTGTAGATGAGGTAAGAATTCTAATGCATTAATAAAAACTGCATGACCACCAATAGGTTTCACAACTGGGACATTAGCCTGCATAAGTAATTCTCCTAAATAGCGAACTTGATTTATTCTATACTTTAGATATTCATATTGTGTTCCTTCCCTTAATCCTCTTGCAAGAGCCTCCATATCGCGTCCTGCCATACCACCATAAGTATGAAGACCTTCATAAATAACTACAGAACTTCGTGTTGCCTCATATATCTCTTTATCACTCGTTGCGATGAAACCGCCTATATTTACTAGACAATCTTTCTTCGAACTATGAATACATCCATCAGAATAACTCATCATTTCATTTAAAATGTCAATTATTGGTGTATTTTCATAACCTTTTTCCCTTTCTCTTATAAAATAAGCATTTTCACTAGAACGTGTGATATCATATATTACTTTGATTTTATAGCCATCACAAAATTCCCTTAACTTTCGAAGGTTTTCCATAGAGATAGGTTGACCACCAGCCATGTTGACATTCATTTCCACATTAACAAAAGCTATTTTATCGAGTCCATATTCATCTATGTAACCTTGCAACTTCTCAAAATCTATATTGCCTTTGAAAGGGTTTAAATTTTCTGGATTATGGGCTTCATCTATTACTGAATCAACCATCTTCCCACCAGGTATCTCCACATGCATTTTTGAAGTTGTAAAATACATATTTCTAGGAACAATTTGCCCTGGTTTTATAAGGTATCAAGATATTAGATGTTCAGCAGCTCTTCCTTGATGGGTTGGAACAACGTATTTATATCCGAGTATATCTTGTACTGCTTTTTCTAGATTATAGAAATTCTTACTGCCAGCATATGCTTCATCTCCAAGCATCATACCCGCCCATTGATTATCAGACATAGCAGATGTACCAGAATCTGTTAAAATGTCGATATAAACGTCTTCAGACAGCAATAAAAATGTGTTAAATCCTGCTTCTCTTATTGCTTTCTTTCTTCTTTCTTCTGATGGGATTGTAACTGGTTCAACAACTTTGATTTTAAATGGTTCAACTGGGGGTTGCATAATTTCAATCATCTATATTTATATTGAAAAAGATTTCTACGAGATTTTTAAGCAGAGATTGTAAAACTTGCGGTTATTCGTCTCTGAACAACATATCTACAATGGATAACATTTTTATCTATGAAGTAAAAGTCGAATCCAGATAATCAAAATGAATTAGAAGGTTATAATTATGGGATTGAAAAAAACTCCAATGTGGAAAGTCCATGAAGATGCCGGAGCTAAGATGATTGATTTTGCTGGATACTATCTTCCAGTTTCTTATACCGGAATTGACTTGGAAATCATGGCTACCAGAGAAAATGTTTCAATAGTAGAAGTTACAGACATGGGACGTTATTCTCTCAAAGGCAAGTATGCTTCTAAGCTTATGGAACTTCTCACCCCCCGACTTATTGCAAAGATGAATGATATGAAATGCGGTTACACATATTATCTTAATGAAAATGGTGGTTATCGTGATGATACAATCATCGGTAAGAAAAGCGAAACAGATTTCTTTAACGTCTGTAATGCTGGTGATCAAACAATAAAGGTTTTAGCTTGGATAGGACAGTTTGTAAAAATCTTTGAAGAGTTCACAGGTGAGCCTCTTGAATTCAAAGATTGGACAGATGAAACAACTATGTTTGCAGTTCAAGGTCCAAATTATAAAGTTATTTTGGACAATTTAGGTGTTCCAGACACTGGTAGATGGGAAATGGTAGAAGCTGAGGTAGAAGGATGTAAATGTCTATTCACTGGTACTGGTTATACTGGTGAGATGGGATTCGAAGTAGTTATCTTTGATTCTGATTTACATGATCCCTCAAAAGGTATCAAGGTTTGGAATGCTATTCTAGATGCAGGAAAAGATGTTGGTATTGTTCTTTGTGGTTTAGGTGCTCGGGATGCACTGAGAATCGAAGCAGGATTGCCACTTTATGGTGAAGATATCCATGAAGAAGTTAATCCAGTTGAAACCGGTTATGATTTCTCCATGTTTTGTAAGCATGATAAAGAACCATTTTACTTCGGTAAAGAAGCTAT
>DXJF01000075.1 GCA_019057375.1 Candidatus Heimdallarchaeota archaeon | reverse complement strand
GTTCTACCCTGATTATTTGTGTTAGTTATTCAGGAAACACTGAAGAAACTCTCTCTTGTTTCAAAGACGCGCTTACTAAAGGAACTATGATTATAACAATCTCTTCGGGGGGGCTTTTGGAAAAACTTTCTAAGAAGAGTAGTGTACCTCACATAAAAATACGAGAAGGAATACCCCCTAGAACAAGTTTGCCCTTAATCTACACTTCTCTATTAACAATATTAGAAAAATTCAAACTTATCGAAGACATGAGCAATGATTTTGAGGAAACAGAGAAAATATTAGCAGAGTTATCCTTAGAATATTCTCCTGAAAAAAAGACAGAAAGAAATTTCGCAAAGAAGATTGCTTATGGATTATACAATAAACTACCCCTATTTGTGGGGCATACTATCTATTCTCCTGTATCCTACAGAGCTAAATCAGAACTAAACGAAAATAGCAAAATAATGGCAATTAGTGAAGAGGTTCCAGAACAGAATCATAATGGTATCGTTGCTTGGGATAATCCCAATATTGTGTTAAACAATGTGGCGGTAATCTTAATCAGAGATAAAAAGGAACCAAACCCCATTAAAGTTAGGATGGAACAATTAAAGAAAATAATTGAACAAAAAACAGAAAAGGTTCTAGAATTATATCCAAAAGGAGAATCTAAACTGACTAAACAGATTAGTTTAACCTATTTGATTGATATAACAAGCATATACCTTGCAGTACTTTATGAGGTTGATCCATCAATTACTCCAAGTATTGATAAGCTAAAGGAAGTGTTAAGGAAGAAGATTAATCTTCAAGAAACAATCGAAAAGGAATTAAAATAACTCGCTTCAAGCTCCTTTCTACATGTTATCCAATAGAAAGTTTTAATAAGGAAAATCATTTTTACTTATTTAGAGTAAAAAGCAGTGAAATACTTAAAGTGTTGCTTATGTGTGGGATTGTCGGGATTGTTCAACAGCAAGAAACAAAGATAGGGAAGAGCATAATTGAATCTTTAACCAAACTGGAATACAGAGGATACGATAGTGTTGGAATCGCATCTATTTTTGATAATAAGGTTTTGATTACCAAAGATCAGGGAAAGATATCTGAAGTAACAGAAAGAATTGACATTAATAAGATAAAGGGAAAAATTGCTATAGGCCATACACGCTGGGCAACTCATGGTCCTCCAACTAAAGAAAATGCGCATCCACACATTGATTGCGGTGGAGAAATATCTGTAATCCATAACGGAATTATAGAAAATTTTCAAGTATTAAAAGAGGAATTATTGAATCAAGGACACTCATTTCAATCAGAAACAGACACAGAAATAATCCCACATATGATAGAACAACTGGTGAAAAAAGAAGATATTTCATTGAAAGAAGCCATAATTCAAGTTGTCAGAAGGCTTGAAGGTACATTTGCAATATGTGTTGTGTCAAGCCTAGAACCTGACAAAATCTTTTGTGCAAAACGAGACAGTCCGTTGGTTATAGGAATTAATTCAAATAGAATGTTTTGTGCATCAGATATTCCTGCATTTCTAGATAAAACTCGAAAAGTTGTTCTTTTACATGATAATGAATTCGTCACATTATCTTCAGAAGGATATGAAATCATTGACTTTAACACAATGGAGAAAATACAGAGAAAGCCACACATAGTCTCTTGGAAACCAGAAATGGCACAAAAAGCAGGTTTCCCACATTTTATGTTAAAGGAAATACACGAACAACCAAATTCTCTTGCAGACTATATTAGAATAAAACAACCCTCGTTAACTAGGATAGCGGAAAAAATCTATAATGCGGAAAAAATCTTTCTTTTAGCAGCTGGAACTGCACATTATTCTACTTTAACTGGAGAGAATTTGATTAGAAAGTATGCAAAAAAACCTTGTAGCTCAATTGTTGCTTCAGAATACGAAACGATTACTAGTCTAGTTGATGAAAACACAATCATCTTACCAGTAAGCCAAAGCGGAGAGACAATGGATACAATTATGGCAATCAAAGGTGCGAAAGAACAGGGAGCTAAAATTCTTTCAGCAGTTAATGTTATAGGAAGTACAATTACTCGCCATTCTGAAGAAGTATTATATTTGTATGCAGGACCAGAGATAGGTGTTGCGGCAACAAAAACTTACACAGCTCAAACTATTGCAATGTGGGATATAGGTTTAGAACTTGGGAAACTCTCAGGAGAACTTGATAATTCCGAATATAGCGCAGCTCGAAAGCTGTTCCAAGAAATACCTACTGTTGTTAAACAAACTATTGTTAGAAATGAAGCAAGAGCTAACCATATCGCTTCATGGTTTGCTAAGAAGAACAGTAGTTTCTATTTAGGCAGAGGTTTAAATCTACAAACAGCAAATGAAGGAGCACTAAAGATGAAGGAGATTGCCTATATTCACAGTGAATCATATCCTGCAGGAGAATCAAAACATGGACCAATAGCTCTAGTGGAAGAAGATTATCCTGTAGTTTTCGTAACACCAAAGGATCAAACAAACAAAAGAATGATCGGCAGCATTATGGAAATGAAAGCAAGAGGGGCGGCAGCTATACTAGTTATGGAAGAGGGAGATAGGGATATGGAAGACTTGGCAAAATGGAAATTAGAAATACCTAAAGGATATTCAGAAATGTTATCGACAATACCATACGTGATTCCGCTGCAACATCTAGCGTACTATACAGCTGTGAGAAAAGGATGTTCTGTTGATACTCCAAAAAACTTGAGTAAATCGGTCACTGTGCTTTAAATTCACACATTCGCTTTTTGTGTTTGAAGCTGTTTTTCTAACTCTTTACAAAGATTTTTCAGAATCGATTTTAGTTCTTCAAAGTCAACTTCTTCATCATCTCTTAATGATAAAAACAATCCAGGTTTTTTATTCTCAAGGATTAATTTGACAGTCTTCTGTTTCAGAAGTCTTTCTATGAATAAAATCCTTCTTTTTGGATAATACTTGAATAGATTTTCTGAAAGTATCTTTAAATTGATAAGAATCTCAAATAACCAAATTGAAGCGTAAACCCCAAATCCTTCTTCCCTTTTAACTCTAGATGAGTCAAAAGAATACTTTAGTTTCAATCTATCAAGTAGCTCACGAATAACTTTATCATCATTGTGAAAAGCAAATCCAATACCGATTCTATTTTTTCCCCCACTTACACTTCCATCTCCTTCTAATATTCCAAATAAGAAGTCCCACAAGTTTTTTTCATTATTACAATCATTCAGATATTCAATTATTGCTTTCATCACTCTTAGATGTATCTCCATAACTAAATTTCTATTATCCCTGATCCCTAATGATCCACACTTATTCCATTTTAGAACATTATCATGTTTTGTTTCTCGAAGTTTTATTCTCTTCTCCTCTATCTCTACATCAGCTTTTTCTTTCCAATACTTTACAAGATCCATCTTTAATTGTTCTTTTGTTCTCTTATCAGATGGTTTCTTACTGTATGTTAATTCAAACACTAATTTATTTCCAATAACTAGTTTGTCGTAGATATCGATGTAATATACAGCTTGTTCTGGTGTTGATGCATTTATCCTCCATGCCCATCCCTTCCTTGTTCCATCCGCATAATAGCACCCAAAGTAATGGATAAATTCTAACAAATTAATCCTAATTGGAGCAAAGGTTGGTACATGGTTTCCCAGAAAGATTATCATTTCATTCTCATGTAACCTTCCCATTATCCCATCTGGAAACAACGTTGGTAGATAGAAATTCTCATAATTTTCTTCCTCTTCTATATTTGAAGATAGTTTTTCCACTCTTTTTAGTAGTTTAATTCTTGCGTCTGTAGAGCGTGGGGCATCACTTAACCTCAGAGTAAGTCTATATTCATCATTATCTGATCTATTTGAGCGGTCAATTTTAGTTATTAGAACTACTTCCCCAAATATTCCTGATTTTGTAATCACTTCTACTTCAAACAAATCATTTTCTTCTATTTCATACTCTTCTACAATCGAATTTGGTAACCGTACAATCTTGTCTGCTGAAAGTTTTACTGGAAAATGATCCATCTGATAGATGTAACAAGTAACTGTTTCCCCTATCAAAGAATGTTCTATACAAAGAGCTTGAGGTATGTAGAACCCCCACCCCTTTTTTGTTGCCGATAATTTGGCTGTTAAAACATGAGTTTCTAGATTGGAATCAATTAAGCTTAGGTCATAGAAGCACCCCGGCTCTACAGAATCTCTTAAGTCTATAGGGAGGGTTAAATATCCTGCTCCACGACCACCCCCCTTTACTATTCTTCCTTCCCATTCGAGAACTTTCTTAGCTCCTTCTATTTCTGGAACCCTTACCACTTCATCTACATCCATCTTTTCTGTACCACTAGTATTATCAGGAAGTTTTCTAATAAACACCTGTTCTTCTCTATGATACTCTCCTAGATTAGGTATTTCATTGAGGATAGCATCTAGTAATCTTTCTGTTTTTTTGGTCGAAAGTTTCATCAACTCCGCTAAACGAGTTAGAGATACAGGAATTTCTGGTTTAATATCCCAGATGATTATTCCCCTGAGTCTGTTCTTATTGAGTATTTTTTCTTCCTTTCTCCAGTCTTTTCTTAGAAGTATCCCTTGTTCCGTTGCTTGCTTAACCTCTTTCTTCTTTGTCCACACCTTACCATTCTTCAGAAACTTTGAATAAGTCAGATTCTCCTCGTCTGCGATGATTTTCCCTAGTTTGTTAGATGATTTAATTAACGCTACAATCATCAAAGGAGAAAGGAAGGTCCAAAGGATAGCGAAATCGAAGGTCTTGCTAAAAGCAAGGACATTCAAAACAAGTAATGAACCTGTAACTAAGATAAACGAAAGCCCCCCAAGTAACCTTACTCTTCTGATGTTATCCTCCAGAAAAGAGAACTTCTTAGTAAGATGTAATGCATAGAAAAAGAAGGAAGAGGATATGATAAAACTAGCAAGGAGAAGAGAATATATTCTGGAGACCTGTTGTAGGTTCATAAGAACTGGTCTCTGGTTGAAGAATACGAGAATACCAACATGTACTGCTGCTGTAAGAAGAGTAAGAATTAAGATTAAGAATCTTAGGGCATATTTCTTGGTCTGATTTGTCAAGAAATCCACAATCTTGTTGAATAGATCAGTAAAAGAATCGGTTTCTGCGAAGAACTCTTGTACTTTCTTCCAAGTGTTCCTGATTGGTTTCTTATTGAGATCTAACATGTTCACCCAAGAGCCTATATGATAGGCACAGATCACATAGAGAACATTAAGAGCCCAATGAAGAACATTAAACATGAGGGAAGTACCTAAGAGAAAACAAGATATGCAGCTACTGCAATGATAAGGGCCACTAGTAAACGTACTCTCGTCTTTTTCTTCGACTTCTCATCAACTGGCAAGGATTCTGTAAGATTGTGAGAGAGAGCTTTTCTCTTGAGATGTTTTCTGAAAACATTCTTATCATTGAAAAGAAAGAAAAAAGCACCGTAAATCCCTAATAACCAATAAACTGCTTGAGAACCAAAAGGGAAGGAAATTGTGGGTGGTTCTGGAATGATTTCCACCTGATAGCGAAGGTCTTGGATCTGTATGGGGGTGTTTAATCTTGTAATCTGGAAACTTATTCGTAATTCATGGTATCCAATTTGAAGAGGAAGTTGAACGCTAATATTAGTAAAACTAACACTACGAATAAACTTCGAAATGATTGTTGCTCCTCCATTTTTAACTTCTACAATCATGGAATCAAATGGATCTTCATAGCCAGAATCAATATTGAAACTAAGAAAGAAATTAACCAGAGGTGAACCTTTTGTTTGGAAAACATCATAAAAAGTAACTGTCTGGAAGAAAGTAAGAGAAGTTATATCATAATCTGATGCCACCAACCTATCCAAAGGTTCTTCTGTTACTTCAGGTAAAGGAGCCGTCTCAATCTTACTTGAATTTAGAATGAGGAATATTCCTGCATCGTGAGTAGAACCGCGAATGACAAAATAAAGATTTTCACGATAATCTGTTGTATACGTTCGAATTTCCAAACTGTTGGTTTCATGCATTTGGTCTAAGTAACTAATTGTACCTTCTTCAAGAACAGTTGAACCTGCTTTTAGAGAATATTGAATCCCTGTAGAAACTTTCACTCCTTGACATTGGTAATCAACAGTTACATGTAACACTTGCTCAGAGTAATAATTGGTAGGTTGTAAGGAAGATAAATCAAAAGAATGAATAAAACTCCCTTCTCCCCATTGGAAAGAATCAAAGACATCAGAACCTATATCAAAATACAGAAGAGAACCAGAGAGAGAAATATTGGTTATCTTAATTAGGTCACTAGAATACTCGATAGAGAAATTAATAGAGAGAAGATTAAATCCAGCATCAGGTTGAAAAATGAAATTCATCTCATTGCAAGAATTCGCTTGAAAACATCCTGCTGCCACCCATACATCATTTATGCTGAGTTCTACTTCCTTCACAAAAGCACGTATTTCATTTGCAAAAAAGGAAAGGGTAAGATTGATTTTAGTGTTTTCTTCAGAACAATAGAAGGCAGAAGAAGTAGATCTTTTCTCCCCACCCATTTGTTTACCTTGAAAAGTTAACCAATCTGGAAAAACAGGAAGATCTCCTGGAGTATTAAACAAAGTAGGAACTTCTATCTTCTCAATTGTTGTAGTATTGAAAATGGTCAAAGAACTAACCGAACTAGAATCAGATTGCCCTCCACAAAGAATGGATATATCCAAATCTCCGGAAAACTGAACAGGAAAAAGAAAGGTCTCTGTTAGATTGTGGGATAAACCATCTTGAAAAATTCTCTCAATGGTAAATTCAACTGAAGTATTACCAATTGTAAAGACTGCATTCAGTTCTTCCTGAGTACTGGTATCATTAACCATGAAGAAAAGTGTTAATCTGTTGAATTCACCTAGTTCCAGAGATTTTACAGTCAGATGAAAGGTCTCTTCGTGATAAGTTTCATCAAAAATAAAGATAAGGTTCTGATCAAGAGAAGAAGTTGCTTGTATGGTATTGGTTCCAGAGTAAAAAGCAAAATCGGCGTTTATGGAAAGAAAACCACCACTAATTAGGCATATTACCACTAGAGTACAATAACCCAAACCTTTGATATTCAATTTCTTCTATAATATTATCAGAAGATTCGTTTATAAACGAGAGAAAAAATAGTAAAGTATATTTCTTTTTAGTTTTTATATTTCCATTTAGTATTTCTAGAGAATTGGAATGGTACCTATCTGGAGAAGAATTTTGATAATTATACTTGGGTTGACGCTAATTTCATGTAACTTAGACTCTGCAGTAGGTTTTACTGAGTTACAATACACCCTCCATGCACCTATAGAGATTACTTCTGATAACGATTTACTAGTTTTCGAAGGTTCTGGTACTTACGAGGATCCTTATTTTATCGAAGGTTTCAATATCTCTGCTTCTGATTCTTATGGTATTTATGTTACTAATATCACAAAACACCTTCTCATTCGCAATTGTTTCATTGATGCTTCTTTCAATAGCATTTTTGTGAAAAACGTCTTTGAAGGTGAAATTAGGATTGAAAACAACATCTGTGCTAATAGTGAGCGGGAGAATGGCAAAGGAATAATTGTTTTCACTACTTATAGTATAGCGATTCAAAATAATCTCTGTTATGATAATGAAGCTTTTGGGATAGTTGTAACCTTCTGTCATAATGCATTGATCAGGCAAAATCACTGTTTTAGAAATGGAGCTACTGGAATATCTATTGCTTTAGTTACTAACCTAGGAATCTATGATAACGAATGCTATGAAAATAGTGGTGAGGGTCTGTATATTGGAGGGATAGAGTTTGCTGTTCTGCTTAACAATACTTGCTCTAGAAATGGAGAAGAGGGAGTGATTATTGAGGGGAGTGATGGTGTTATTTTTAAGAATAATACTATCAGTGAGAATGGGAAGAGAGGAGAGTTTTTGCAAAGTTCTGACTACTGTTTCTTTAAGTTTAATCTCTTTGAAAATAATGAAAATTATGGTTTAAGTTTGGATGATAATAGTGATAGTAATCAGATCTACTACAATTATTTCGAAGGAAACTTTAATCCTGAAAAATCTCAAGCTGAGGATAATGGGGAGGAAAATAGTTGGTTTCAAGAAATAGAACAAATAGGAAATTTTTGGGATAATCTAAATGGAAATTTTGATTATTCCATTGTTTCTCTTGATTCTTTAACCCAATCTCTTCTCATCTTGTTTTCTATTCGAAATACATAAACAAAAACGCTTTTGGGTATCTGTTTATCCCTTCTCTCATGAATTTTACAAAAAGGAATAATAACAGATTTAGGAGTTACTACCGAAACAAAACCTTGGTTAATACCATCGTTTTCATCTTTGAAGAATCTAGCTAATCCTTCTCTTCTAGCAAACCAAGGTTCAACTCTGAATCGAATGAAATCTCCTTCTTGGATTTCATTTGGAAGAATTTTGGTTTTAATTTCACCATAACCATTCATTTATTTATACCTCAATAAAAACAAGAGAAGGACTAATGAACAAGTATTTGTCCTATTTCAGTCAAATTTCCCTCTTCATCCAAATATCCTTTTTCTTTTAGATCTCTGATATGACTATAGATCATGCTTTTGCTCTTTCCTGTTTCTCTGTGAATTTTCTCTATTGATTCGTTTTTATTCAAGTAACGAAGAATTTGTCCTTTAACTTCAGATAAACCATGGCATAATACTGGAAATTCTATCATTTCAGCAGTATCATGATCGTAATATATTATCCTTTCAACATGCTCTGCAACAATTGTAGAACCATAAATCATTCCAAAAGCTTGTGTTCTTTTACCTGTTGAAATATTAAGTATTATTTCATAATCATTTTGATATTCGCGAATGATTTCTATTGTTCTAGTTGTTATATCTACAATATTGAATAATTCTATTTCTTTTTGATCAATTGAAAGTGCTTTACCAAACGTTTGTCTCAATTTCTCAATAGACTCCCTTTGTTCATTTTTAATCTGTTTATCTACTAATAAAACTAATTTCTCAATTCTATACCTCACAATAATTGCGATAATTGAATCTGGAGAAAAAATTGGTGATATCAAGACACTCCTTTTATGTTTCATTTTACTTCCTCTAGGAACCAATTAATCAGATTTTTTATTATGTGAACACTGTGACAAAAACCTTTATAAAGAATTCTATAGGTACACAGTACAATTAAAACTATAAAGTGTAGTTTTAAACTTCACTTTATTAATCATAGGTGTAATAAAATGCCAGATAGAAAAGAGCATCTAAAAAAAGGAATTATTTTTGGAGGACCAATAATACTCCTATTGATGTTTTTCTCTAGAAATCCTGCAATGATATTTCTCACTGTATCAATTGGTATTGGTCTATTAGTGTTAGGATCAATCTTACCAGATTTAATTGAACCTGCAACAGGACCTTTCCACCGAAGTACCTTTCATTCTTTGCTGGTGTTATTTATCCTAAGTGCTGTTGGGATAATATCTATATTTGCAGTATTCAGCTTTGGTGCAAACATCATAACAGTTGGATTGTGTGCAATTTGTATTGGGTATCTTATTCACCTTATACTAGATTCAAGAACAAAAATGGGGTTACCAGACACATAGTGGTGTAAAAAATGAAATTAAATCTAAATGGTTACTTATCTGAACAAGAATTACCAAAAACACTTTTTATTGGAAAAATAAGAATTGAAGAAGATGTTGAAAACCGGAGGAAACTGCAACAGTCAAAATGCTCATTTCTGAATAGAAAAGGAATAGATTGTTGTGTGGCTCCTCGTCGTTTTCAGAAAGAGAATTGTGATATTGTTTTTCTAGGGAAAGACAATGAGAATAAGGTAAAGGCATTTCTTGGAAATATGATTCAAATACAAAAACCAATTGAAGTTAATTTAAATGAAATTCTTGATGTAGTTGAAGAGTCATTAAAGAATAGAATCAGGACCTTTTTGCAGAAGAAAGGATTTTTATCTTTTCCTGGAAATTATGTTTCACAGACTGAAATACAAAAAGACACCGATTTCAAGGAAGCGGTTTTGATTCAGTCTCAGATAATAAAAAATAGACTAATTCTATGGATAAGGCCAAAATACAAAATTATGAAAAGACTGAATCAAGATATATTGAGATTTAGTGACACAAAGAAAATTAATGTTCGTGTGCTGCCAAAGTGGAGACATGGGATATTGAGAGGTAAAGGAGCATGGGAAATTAAGAAAAAACCATCTCAATATTGGAAAGAAACCAACAAAATTGCTTTTGTGAAAGACGACGAGGAGATGGTAAAAGTTGAGTTTGAAAGTTTTGGTTCAGTTTCTCAATTCACCTATCCAATTTCTTGTGTTTTTCAAGAGTTTGAATATGCTAAAATGCCAGATTTTGTTAGAATGTGTCCCAACAAACGTATAGAAAAAGCTAGAAAGTTTCTTGAGACATATTTCTATGATTTCAAGTTTCTTGGATTGAATTATCTATTTACAGATCCTGTTGATATTGACCAGATAGATCACAAATACTCTAAACTAACTTCAGTTTCTAATATTCAAGTATTGAAAAAAGAAAATGGTGAACTCAAGAATTCAATAATTCCTTATAATAAGAAACTAATGTTATTTGGTGATGATGTTTATCCATTAGGTGGATCAATTGATGTAAAGTATATTGTTATATATCCTGAGGGGGTTTTGGTTGGAGCATTCTTTGATAGAATAAGTGAAATCTTTAGAACAAAGAATTTTGGAAATTTGAGACCTTATGTACCAAAGAATCCAAATGCAAATATTAAAGACGGATTTTATAAAATCAAAAATACAGACTTTCAGGAATATGAAAAAGCAGCGATGAGAGTACAGGAACTTGTACAGGAAGAGAAGAAGAAACTTCCTTTAATCTTCGTAGTTCTACCTATTGATGACTATAGTAATGAAATGTATTACTCAATGCGTAGAGTTTTTTTCTCTCCATATGATGAAAATCATCCAAAGTTACATACTCAAAGTATTGAATCCACAACTTTAGATTCATTCTTCAGGAAGAGGAAGGACTATTCTTTAATTAATATTATAGGGCAAGTGTATACTAAAGGAAGTGAACCAGGAATCGTACCATGGGTTCTAGAAAAACCTGCTGATCACGTAATCTCTGGTATGAAAGGAGGGAATACTTGTTACAGTTACTATGACATATCTAGACGCGCAGAAAGGAAGACACATTCTTCAGTATATACTGCAATTACAGATTCTTATGGAAGGATTATTTATTCTGGGAGCTTTCCAACAGGATCAGAAAAATTAGATTTACTCAATTCTTATGATATGATATTGTCAATCTTAAGAAAATCAGTAATTCATGAGAAAAGATATGCAGATCTATCAGATTTTTTCAGATTCAAAAGATTAGTGTTTGCAAAAGATGGACAGATGTACAAAGAAGATGTAGAAGCAATTAGAACAGTGTTATTTGAAGGAATTGAGGACAAGAATAGAAAGCCTTTGTTTGATATAATTAAGGCAGATACAAATCTCCCAAATAACATAGTCATTGATTTAGTGAGTGTGAATAAATCACCCAAGAAGGAGATTTATAACGAAATTAGTATATCAAATTGGAAGAATGTAGTCTCAGGAACATGTGTTAAACTAAACGAACGGACTGCGTTACTTGTATCAAGTGAAACAGACAAAGGAACAAATATCCCCTTAGAAATTTCACTTATGGGACACTTTTGTTTGGGGATTGCTCTCCCTGAACCAAAGATAGAGGAGATTGTGCAAGAGTACTATAATCTAACGCATTTGAATTGGAACTCTTTCTTTAAAAAGAGCAAGTACGCACTTCCTCAACTATTGACTCAATCTATTGGTGAAAATCTAACAGCGGGGGTTATTATACCTGAAAACTATTTATGTTTGTAACTAGAATTAAGGAGGAGAATAATAGAATGACTGAATTCAAATTAACCATTGAATTAGTTCCATCAACAGTCTGGAATGAATCGCTCTATAGATATTATCAAGACCAAGGGAAATCAGATATCTGGAAAGAAATCAAGAATGAAATTTTTTCTAAAGAAGGTAGAAAATGCTGGATATGTGGAGATTCTTCTGGAAGATTAGATGCTCATGAATTTTGGGAATATGATGACAAAAATTACGTTCAAACACTTAATGCTATACATCATCTTTGTGGATTATGTCACAAAATTAAACATATAGGTTTTTGGTGTTATACATCAAAGGGAAGAGGTATACTTGAGAAGTCAGGTTTGGATTACCAAGATTTAGCTGCTCATTTTTGCAGAATAAATGAGTGCTCTTTCGAAGAATTTGAGGAACATAAAGATGAAGCATTCAAGATACATAAAGAAAGAAGTAAACATCAGTGGAAACAAATCTTAGGAGAATACAAACCATAGTGATAAGCCGGAGAATACGATAAAAATCTTTGGTTTTTAATAGATGTGGATAATTCAGTAAATAAGGATAGGTGCTTTCTACAATTAAGCTAGATTTATTAATGAAGAAATTAAATAAAGCTGTTAGATTGAGTGATAAAAATGTTCAAAAGGAATAAGTTCAAGGCACGAGAATGGTTCTTTGCGCGTTCCACTACAAGAATAATCAATGATTTTCTATTACAACATAGTAGTACCTATCTAGCATAAATAGGAGAAATAATCTAAGGAGAATACTTATGTCAGGAAAATTAATCATAGAAAATTTAGAAAAAGTGTATAAAGGAGAGGTGGAAACCATCGCAGTAAGAGATTTCAATCTTTCCCTGAACAGCGGAGAGAGTGCTACTTTAGCTGGACCTAGTGGCTCAGGAAAGAGCACAATCTTGCTTTGTATAGCTGGATTATTAGAACCTACATTTGGGAAAATAATTAGCAATGGGAAGCTAGTCAACGCCTTTACTGATGAAGAATTAGTTGATTATCGACTTCAAACAGTTGGGATAGTATTCCAAAGTTATAATCTTATCGAATTCTTTACTGTGTTTGAAAATATTGCTTTCCCCCTTTGGATTGCACAAAAGAATAAGAAAGCAATCAGGGAACGGGTTCAATTTTTACTTGAAGAACTCGATATCAATCGCTACGCTCAAACCTATCCTCGTTTTTTAAGTGGAGGAGAACAACAACGAGTAGCTATAGGTATAGCTTTAGCTAATGATCCACAAATTATTCTCGCTGATGAACCTACAGGTAATCTTGACCGTGAGACTGCTGACATAGTGATTGATTTACTTTTTAAAGAAGCCCAAGAACATGAGAAAATCCTTCTTTTGGCTACCCACGACGAGAAAATCATTGAGAAGTCCAAGCAAGTCATATCTTTAGAAAAACGGATAATCTAAGTGTATAAATACAATTAGCTGTAAAATAATCGAATAAATCTGGAGAATAGAAAATGTTCAAACTAAAAACCTTCAAGGGAAGAAAGTGGTTCTTTTTTTATTCAACTCTTATTACAACTATCTTTCTAATAATATTCTTGTTCGGTTCAGTTTATTCAACAATTTATGCTGAATACTACAAGGAAATTATGCTTGAAACAGAAGATATTGGTGGGCATGGAAGACTTATAGATTTAAGCTATGAAAAAAGATTCGATTATTTTTTAGAATCAGATGTTGTGAAGATTACTGATTTTATTTCGAATATTTCTTCAATTTCAGATGAAAATCACTTTACACTTTATATGTTTTTAAGTTTTGAAGAGAAGATTATAATACCACATGATGGTGGGCAAGAGACAGTATATATTCCAAGAAATTTCAATTTCACAACAAGTAGTGGAAATTTTAGTGCACCAATTTACATTACATCCAAACCATTACTACAATGGATGTTTCCTGACAAAACAGTAGTTAAAGATGACATATTCTTTTCCAGTACTTATAGTGTTAGTAATAATCTGGAAATTAATGATACTATCACTCTAAGCAAAGACTCGTCTGATTTTGAATTTAAATTCTGTTCTTCTTATACAGAAGATTATAGAGTTTTACACAAGCGTTTAAAAGGAGCTCTGATAAATTTCGAAAATCTACCAAGTATGAATACTTCTTTTGAGGGAGAAAATGTTAATGCTGAATTTTACATTGACATTAGTTCAACATTTTTGGATAGTATAGATCCTTACAAAATTGATGATTATAGAACAGAAGTAGAAGAAATAATTGAGGACGAAGCATCTAGAATAGGATTGTTAATAAGTAAAAAATATAGAAGTACAGGATTTGTTTATGAAGACTTTATCGGTTCAATTACACTTAATCTTGTTCTGATTGAAATGATCTTATTTCCAAGTTTGATAATACTTGGGTTCATTTTATGGATTTTGACAAAGGAAGGGAATGATACTCTCAAAAGGGAATTACATCTGTACTATACCCGAGGAGCTAAGACAAGGCAATTCGTTAGACACTATTCAGTTATTCACTTACTCAATGACATAGTCGTTTTAATCTTCTTATGTGGGATTGGAGAGATAATTACACAGATTGGTTCTCAAAATTCTTCTTTTTTGATTTCAGTTGTAGGAGGGATAATTTTACTAATACCTATTGAAATCATAAAAATAGTTACATTAAATCGTTTCACAAAAGAACAATTTGAGCTATTCCAAAGTGAGTATAAGAAGAAAGAAAAGAAAGGAACAGAACAAAAAGAACTATCACTAAAAACCATAGTGCTCCTAAGTTTTCTAGGTCTACTATTCCTTGTTTATTCTTTTGTTCTGCCATATATCAATCCCAATTTCTTTTCATCAATTATCTTAATTACAAGAATTGCAGCAGGTGCAATATTTTTCATTGTAGTAACCTTGTTCTCTATTAGAATCAATCTTACTACAAGTCTAAGTCTAATAAATAGAGCATTTTCAAGAACAAAGGAAATTAAATTGTTTCTTCAAAAAATGATTGTTTCAAAACGAAGAAGCATTAAATTGTTCATCCTAATTAACTTCTGGTTGATTTTAATGACAAGTTTCGCTTTAAATACTGTAAGTCTATACCAAGAATTGGAAAATAACTATGGTCAAAATTATGCTGACATAAGTTTTCAAGTTGGTTCTCGCTCTTTTGTGAACACTTCAGAAGTAAATTTTATCTTATCTGATAAAGATGTCGAATCATATGTACAAGCAGTAGAATTGACCACTCAAGAGAGTATTGAAATGAGAGAAGGTCCTTATTGGGAAGAAGAGATATGGAGAGATGAAATCTTTTTTGTTTCCATTAGTAACATTACAGCAACATGTCCTGATGATTTTAACATAGAGAACTCAGAAGGAAAGGATTTCAATTTTCAAGAAATGCTTCTGAATAATCGCTCTATTTTAGCATCTAGAGACTTAGTAAAAGGAAAGAGTTATACATCAGGTGATAATATTAGTCTTGCAATAAGACCAGTAGAATTTCAAGTACCGCTCAATTTTACTCTAATAGAAGAACCAATAAAAGCTAATTTCACAGTTTTTGACTTCTTTAATATTTTTCCGTTCATTTCCGATTATGGTTGGGATTATAATTACAAATATGGGGGATCTACAACTAAAACATATTATTATGTTGCAGATATTTCTTTGCTAGAAGATTATTATGGAGATTCGTTCTTTTCATCATTATATATCAAACTAAAAGATGGAGTTGACCCTATAGAGTGGTATAATAAAATTGAACTACAATTGGGTTTACTAAAAAATGAGTTTTTTATACGTGTAAATGGAGAAAGAGTGAGTAATGATTATCTTGGACCTGTTGATGCAGACTTATCCAACATTGTATGGAATATACCTAAAATTGAAGCATTCATCCTTACATTCGCAACCATTTGCTTTACTCTTTTTTACTTCCAATCAATTATTGATACCAATAAGAGATCGATTTTTGTTGCAATAGCTCGAGGAATAGAAATCAAGAAGTTAAGAAGAAACTTGATTATGAGCACATTTGTCTTACTTGTAATCAATATTTTATTGGGTTTTTTAGTTGGGGTTGTGCTGTCTGCTCTATTTCATCCTGGAGTCAAAGCAATAGATATCAAGATTTATAGTCTAAGTACTGTAGCTCCCCTTACACTTTACTATCTTCTTTTTATTTCAGGAATGAGTTTTCTTGTATCCCTATTGAGTTATTCCTTTGTAAAGAAGAAATTTGATACTTCTATAATCACACAAATGGGTGAACAAATTTTAGGGGGATAAAATGTTAAAAAGTTAATAATTGAAAACTTAGAAACAAACAAAGGAAAGTTGACTTCTATGTTGGGAGAAGAGGAAGAACCTACTTTTGAAGAATAGTTTAAAAAGTTAGAAAATTTGTTTATAACAAATAAATATCTTCCTAATTATCCTTTATTAACCTAGTTTTTAACAGATTAATGATAAAAGTTATATACTGGTTTTGAGTAAAAAAGAGTGAATAAGAAAAATGCTTTGAAAAATAGTGTGACAGTTCTTTAGTTTGATAACTAAGCGCAAAAAGATATAATAAAGAAAAAACATAGGATAAATAGAAGATGAAAGCAGTAATTCTTGCAGGTGGTAAAGGAGTAGATCTTTTTCCACTCACTCAAACTAGACCAAAACCAATGATAACGCTTCTTGGTAAACCTATTCTAGAATATCTGATTAAAGAATTGAAAGAAGTTGGTTTAACTGATATTTTAATCATTACAGGATATAAGGGAGAGCAGATTAGGAATTATTTTAAGAAGGGTAAAGGGTTTGGTGTTTCTATTCAGTATGCAGATCAAGGAGATAAAGAAGGCATAGTTGCAGCAATATTGGCAGCGGAAGAATATACTAACGACGAAACTTGTTTTCTACTCTTATTTGGTGATATTGTTTCTGAAAAAGGATTAATTCAAAGAGCTCTCAATGCTTTTGAAAATACTCAAGCTGATATGACTATGACTCTTACTCTTCAAGGTGATACTGGTGATTTTGGTATTGTTGAGATAGATTCTATGGGGTTGGTAAAAAAGGCAGGCATCAAAAAAGCTGAGTTATCCTCCCGCAGCAAATATGTTGATGCTGGTTGCTTTATAATTAAAACAGACATTTTTGAGGAAATTAGGAACGGAGCTTCATTAGGTCAAGCCATCAACAATCGAATCAAGAAGGGTGATAAAGTAGCTGCTGCAATTTGGGAAAAAGAATGGATAGATATTGGAAAGCCTTGGAACATCATAGAGGCAAACAAGCTATTACTATCAAAAGTGAAGGAAACCAGAATTGCTACTGACGTTGTCATAGGTGCAAATGTTGAGTTGAAAAATTCAGTAATTATCGAAAAGGGCACAGAAATTAGTTCTGGTGCTGTTCTCAATGGTCCGCTTTACATTGGTCCTAATAGTTATATAGGAAATAATACCCTTATTCGCGATTATTGTTCTATAGGTGAAGGAACAGTAGTTGGTTTTGGAAGCGAAATCAAGAATTCGGTTCTTTTTGAAGGAGCTAAAATCTTTGGTTTGTGTTATGTTGGTGACAGTGTAATAGGTAAAGATTCTATCTTATCTTCTGGAGTAATCACTGTAAATACTGAAACACCACGAAAAGAAATTGAGATGAATGTTGGTGGGAAGGCGTTATTTACCGGTTTCACTAAACTTGGTGCCATTATTGGAGATAACTGCGAGATAGGTGTTAATTGTCTAATCTGTCCTGGAAGAAAAATCGCTTCAGGAAGTGTTGTTTCTCCTGGAACTTCAGTAAAAACTGATATCGAAAACAAGAGTTAATCCCATAAAAAATCTTAAAGAAAGAAAAAAGAAAGTAAAGTGTATCTACTTTTTGATTTTTTAGTAATCAAAGTCAGTAATTTCTAACAGGGTAATTATCTGTAACAACATAGTTCTAGCATGGGCTGGGCAATTAGGATCTTGAGAGATTTCATCAAGGATTTCAATTGCGTTGTTAGCTTTCACTGCTAAACTTAGTTCTGGATCTGGTTCTCTTATTATCTCCAGCGAATTTGTTGCTGCTCTTTTAATATTCCTTGGGACTGTTGTATCCTCACTTATTCTTTCCAAAAGCTGTACTGCTTCATCTATTTGTTCGAGGGTCTCATCGTTCATTTTAATACCCCTTTCAAAAGTTATGGTCAGTATCATGTCTTACACTCTATTTTTTAATCATTTCGGTTTAAAAGAAAATAATATGTAAAAATAATCGATATTTCTTCAAAAGATTGTATTTTGATTGTTTATTGATTTAACCATTTTACATAATCAACGATTCCTTCTTCTATGGAGATTTTAGCATTCCAACCTAAGGATTGCAGTTTCAAAGTATCAACTGAAGTAAACACTACATCCCCCTCCCATCCCCTCTTTCCACCTGTAAAAGTAAAGTTTACTTCCTCCAAACCTAACGCTTCAGACATATTGATAGCTACTTGTTTTACTGTAGTTTGCTCATCTGAACTAACATTATAAACATCAAAACCCTTCTTCATCTTTGTATGAGTTATATCAAAGGCATTTATTGTGTCAGTTATATGAAGATAGGTTTTTGTTTGAGACCCATCACCAAGAATTTCCAAATTACTTGAATCTTTCTTCAATTTATTATAAAAATCAAACATAACTCCATGTGTAGAACGAGGACCATAGATGTTTCCTAATCTCAAAGAGACAATATCAATACTGTACAATGATGAATAACTTGAACAGTACATTTCTGCTGCTGCTTTTGCAGCTCCGTAGTTACTAATTGGTTTCAATTGATAATTTTCAGGTGTTGGATAAACTTCTGGTTCTCCATAAACTGTTCCCAGAGAGCTAGCAAAAACAAGTTTTGAGATTTCTTTTTGTCTCATAAATTCTAATATGTTGAACGTCCCAATTATATTGACTTCAAAATCAAAACGTGGATTACTAACGCTTACTTTTACATCTGGTTGTGCAGCTAAATGGAATACATATTCAAAATCACTGTCCAACTCCATTAATTTATCATAATCTCTGATATCTGTTTTACTAAAGATGGCATTGTTATTTTCAATGTGGCATTTGAGATACCTTAAATCTGTCTTTGCGGATAAATCATCTACTACTGTTACATGGAATCCTTTCTTAACCATTAGATCCACTAAATAGGATCCAATGAAACCACACCCTCCAGTTATTATAACATTCTTTGAAATAAGAAAAACCTCCTTGAAAACTAATCAATAGTTTTAGCAAAATTTTCAAGTGCAGTCAAGAATATTTCAATTTCTTCCAATGTATTGTAGATGTATAGCGAAGCACGGGTTACTCCATCTCCTTGAGCAGGACTCATACCTATCTGATATTGGAACGGGTGCACACACATATTTCCAGAACGCATTAGAATCTTATTATGCGGTAACATTTCGTTGAAATACTCCGTAATATCATTGTGATTCATAGAATCTGATTTTGGTCTAAATGATACAAGAGCTGCTCTTTGTTTATAATCAAGAGGACCAAGAACTTCAAATTTTTCTAATTCTAGAACTCCTTCTAAAAGTCTTCTAGAGAAAGATTGTTCTCTTTTGTGAATGTTATCCATTCCTATTTTTTGCAAGTAATCAACAGCTGCACCAGCTCCTAACATACCACCGTAATTCTGTAATCCTGCCTCGAATTTGTGTGGTGGTGGGAGGTATTTGGGGGTAATTTTACCATCTTCATAAACAACGTCCTCAATTACATCACCGCCTACAAGAAACATTCCAAGTTCTTCTAGTAGTTCATATTTCCCATATAAAACACCAACACCTGTGGGCCCACATGCTTTGTGAACACTTAAAACACTGAAATCAACATCCAGTTTTTGCACATCTAACTCATTATGAGGTGCATATTGAGCTTCATCAGAAACCACCCAAGCTCCATATTCATGAGCGATTTTAATAATGTCTTCTAGAGGTGCAATGGTTCCTGTAAGATTTGAAGCATGAACAAATGATACAATCTTAGTTTTATCATCTATTTTTTCTTCAAAATCAGTTAAATCAAAAGTACCATCAGGCTTTGCATTTACAATTCGCAATTCACTTCCAGTTTCTTGACATTTCTTGAAAAATGGGAGCATTCCACTATGGTGTTCTAAAGTAGTTGTGACGACATTTTCATCTTTCTTTATTGGAAGAGTGGCAGCAACAATGTTCAAACCTTCTGTTGCATTTCGAGTCCAAACAATTTCATTTGAGCTCTTTGCATTGATAAATGATGCAAGCTTCTGCCTTGATTCTTCAGTAAGTAAACTTGTTTCAACTCCAAGACTATGGGTTGACCTCCCCGCGCCACCACATGCCCCTAGATATTTGTAGTAATATTCCATAGCTTCCCAAACTTGAACTGGTTTGAGTGCCATACATGCTGAATCAAAATAAATTAGGCTTTTCCCTTCGTAAAGTTCATTTAAAACGGGAAAATCTTTTCTAATACGAGACCAAACAACCATTTTTATCACGCCTTATTTGTCTGGATCTGAGATAAGTTTCCACTCAAACCCTTCTGCTGTCCATTTTCTTTGGATAATTCCTTCTTCAACTAATTGCTTACCTGCCAAAATTACATCTCCACCTGATGAACATCCAGCACAGAGATCAGGAAAAAGATCCCTCATAGCCATGATGTCTTTTGTAGTAGCAGGATTTTTCTTCTCTAAGATTTTAAGTATACATTGAACATTACGTTCTTTGAAGTCGCTCATAGTATCAAATAGTAAGTTTTAATGATAAATTTAAATTGTTCTACTCTTGTAATAATAAGAAAAGTTACATTTAGAAAAATTCAGAGAGAGATTTTTGACCCTTTAACTTTAAGGGTTCTTTAGAAAAAGTCATCAAATGACCGTTAATCTTGGAAAGATTAGTAACATAATAGCTGTTATTTACTTTAGTAACTAAGAGCTTTCCCTTTACTCCAACAATTGTCCCAGTTATTTGTAGTGTTTTTTCAACTTCATTTAATATTGGATTCACATTTAGTGATGGAATGTTCCCATAATAAGAAGATAAGTTTGTTTCCTTATGTAACAAGTCTGATTGCTCTGATACAAGAGATTGTTTTTCTAGATATGACAGAACATCCTTTGATAATTTTCTAAAATGGGGTAGAGAACGAGTAAGATCATAATTCAATTTTTTCGCTTTTGTAGCCTTTCGTATAGCTTGTGATATTCCTAAATCTGATGAAATTTTCTTTTCAATTGTACGGGCTTCAAATCCATTTTTAACTCGAAGGATTTCTATTGCCACATCAGCTCCTTGATTCATCCACCTCTTTAAAGGGTTAAATGAAACCCCAACTTTCACGTCATTTGCAATAAGGGCAAGATAAACTGAGCTTTTGTGAGTTTTACAATATTCATAAGCTGCTGAATTAGCACAATTCCCAAAAGGTTTTGATGCATCACAAAATAGGAAACAGCGTCCGAAATCTTGTTGTTCACAGGTGTAACATCTATTGTATTGTTCAGTAACAGAATTGTTACAAAAGTAATATTCTTCCTTATTTATTGAATGTCCTATACATATTTTTTCTTCAGATATTGTTACGTTAAAAGAATCACCTGGAGAAAGAGATTTTTTTAGTAATTCATCAGAATGATAATCTTGTTTTCTCAGAAAAAGAAAGGCAAAAGGAAAGGTTGAAGGATTCCATTTAACAGCTGTTAAGTGCTCCATCATATAATTCCCCTTAGTATTATTCAGACATCACAAGTATATGTTCTTCTCCAGCAGATAGTTGTTTTTGACATTCTTCATGAATCAAATATATTTTTTCTTTGAGCTGAGTAGAAATAATTCCTTTATCTGTTAAATGGTCAATAAGACCTTCATCGATAGTTTTTATCTCTTCTTCCTTTTTAACTAAAAGTAGCCCTAAGTCAATATATCTGAGTTTTCCACCACTACAAAGCTCTATGGGTGTTACAATTTTTACTGTTTCACCTAAGAGCTTGTCGTCTCGAAAAATCTTCATATGTAGTGACCAACTGTTTTCTTTGGTAATTATGGAGGAGGTGTCACCTTGACTAATATCGATGTCAAGACTATAATGGACACCTCGAGAGGATCTAAAGCTTCTTTTGATGATTAGAACATCATCTGACCAGCTTAACTGACCTAAAATCCTTTCTTGGGGAGGAGAAGTCAATTTATACTCTTGCAGATACATAATAGAATTATCACTGAAGTCTGTTTCTAGAATAATATCTTTAAGGATAGTTGATATCTTACCTCCGCCTATATCTTCTGCAATTCTTTCAGCAAAAGTTGTAGTAAGCTTTAGTTCTTGTGAGTAAGCCATGAACCAGTGATACATGGGTATTGTAGGAATTACCTTGTTTCGGATTCCTGTAAGTTTTTCCTTGGCATCTTTAACTAGTAGAATATGAGCAACGGTTTGTCCAGCTTGTAATATTCCAGGGCCATATGACGAACCAGAGATTAATAAGTCAAGTTCTTCAGCTCTTTGAACGAGCTGGTCAATGTCAGCCTGAATTGCTTCTTGAGGCGCCTTAGTAGCACTAGTCCTCATAATTAAACCGTGATCTTGAGGACGCAAATTTTTACCTAACTCAAATAATTTATCTCTATCCTCTTTGGGTAATTTTCTTGAAACTCTGACAAAATTTGCATCTCTTTCTAATATTACAGATTGACCAGGAAAATGAATAACTGTTGAACAAACAGGTAATTGATCTTCAAATATGTTAAGTTGTTTAATTTGAACAACTACTTTTTGCCCTCGATGGAAACTTGAACCAAATAAAATAGCATTAACATTTTCTCCAATATCTATTACTGAAAGATTCTTTTCATTATTTACATGTACAACCTTACCGTTGTAAACGGCGTGTAACTGAACTGGGTGTTGGAGAATTATTGAATTAGGAATTTGCTTATGAAACAAAGCAGTAATTGAGGAAACGTATTCTTCATCTCCTTCTATGGAGATTCCATAACCTCCTAAAATATCCTGAATTTCAATGTCATAAGGAGCTAGTTTTTCTTCAACTTTGAATAAAGAAAGTTGTTCAGAAAGAGGTTGAACAAGTTCAAAATTTAAATTTTCAGACACTAATTTGATTAGTGCAACATCATAAATACTTCTTACACGAAATGTTGGAGATACCATTACAAAGTCACCTATAGGCAGAAAATAACTGCACTTAATAAAAACTTAATGAAATAAAAGTTTGAGAAATCACTGGAGCCAGGACGGGGATTTGAACCCCGGAGGCTAATGCCAGAGGTTTTCGAGACCCCCGCCGTACCACTTGGCTATCCTGGCATTAAAAGGCAAAATAAATAATTGTGAGTATTAATAACGGATGAATTGTCTACTTCCACAGTTAGTACAACCTTTAGAAGAGCAATTAGAACAGTAATGTTTTCC
>DXJF01000074.1 GCA_019057375.1 Candidatus Heimdallarchaeota archaeon | reverse complement strand
TAAAGAAACATACGATTGAAGCATCTATTAGAGAAATTGGATTAATTGACGATGATGCAAAAACTTGGGATAACAAACTAGATGAACTAATTACAACGATAAGAAGAAAAGCCAAACCAATTATAATTGTTGCAAACAAAATTGATCAACCTACATCCAACAAGAATTTCCTTAAGATGAAGGAAGAACTAGATGTAGATATTTTTCCAGCTTCAGCCCTAGCAGAGGTTTTTCTGCGAACTGAACAGAAAAATGGCACTATTTCTTACTCTCCAGGTGGTTCTAGTTTTAAGATTCTGAATCAAGAAAAACTGGGAGAGAAAAAGGCACAGCTTCTTGAAAGAATTAATACTGATTTACTTCAAAAATATGGTTCTTCTGGAATACAAGAGATATTGTCTCACGTTGTTTTCAACTTGTTCAACATGATTGTGGTCTTTCCTGTTGAAGATATTTCCAAATTTACCGATAAATCAGGAAACGTACTTCCTGATGCTTATCTTGTCCCCCAGGGTACAACTGCTAAAGAGTTTGCGGGAAAAATACATACAGACTTTGCCAAGAACTTTATTCATGGCACGTTAGCACCATCTGGTAGGAGAGTAGGAGCTGATTACGAGTTACAAAATAATGACATAATAAAGATTGTATCAGCTGTAAAATAAAGTTAAATTAAGAATAAAAAGAAGTGGAGGAATAAATCTTCTAAGCTGTTACAGTAGTTTCAGCGGTTTGTTGAGTTGATGCAGTGGTACCTGGTAGCAATAATACCTTGCTTTTTCTGATATCCACCATAACCATTGGGTATATTTTCCCAACGATTTTTTTCATCTCTCCAGCAATTGTTCCATTTATCATGTTTTGAGTAAATTCTACAAATATTTGGGCTCTAGCTGTTGTTTTTACTAAATCTTCAATTGCTTTTCTAACAACTTTTTGTGTGCTTGCTCCACATCTAATAGGTGTGATAACAATAGATGAAACTCTTAATCTTGCTTTATCTTTTGTAACAACATTTTGTATTGCTTCAACCTTAGAACGATTTCTTCTTATTTGAGATCTGATTTGTTCTTTAGCAATTTCATGGCCATCAAATTCTGTTCTGCAAATATTACCTTCAACACTTGTTATTCGAAATCTGATTTTTAGATTTATATCATAATAGATGTCCTCAGCGACTCCAAGTCTAGCCATCTCAATCACTCTATCAATTAGTTTTTCAGGCTCACTTGCAGGAGTTTCTCCTAAGGATTTATCAACAATATAACTTGCAGCAACTACCTCGTACCATGATTTTTCTTTCCATTTGTCCACTACTTTTGTTTTTCCTTTAGTTTTTCGAGTTGATTTTTGAGATGACAATGGTTTAACCTCTAATATATTGTTTTTCTTCTTCTTTAATCGAGTTTTAAATATTATGTTTGGTTATAAACTTTAAAACTAGAGAAAATAAGGACTATAGACTAGCTAAATATCAGCTATTCACACTCTTGTAAACTGATTCAATAGTACTTATTGTACCAATTATGTCATCTGCTGTATTTCTTAAAGTTGAAATCGAAGATGAGGACTTAAGCTTTAGAATCAATTTATTATCATCAATTTCCATAGTTATCGTTGTCTTGTCATCCACTTGCTTATTTTCAGGTTCCAAACCTCTGGCAATAATATTTGCCATATCATTATTCTTACATTCAATAACCATCGTAAAGCTAGATTCATGTGAAATCATTTATTGTCTTCCTTCTCTTTTGAATTAGCTTCTGTTTTTGTACCTTTATGATGATACTTTAGTGATTTCTTAAATTCTTCAAGAATGACAGGATACTCCTCATCAGAAAGTATTAATCTGAAAAACTTAGTTTCTCCTTTGAAGCATGTTTCTACTAGAACCTTTTTTTTCACTAAATCCTGAAAGATGTGATATATTAGAAATCCTTTTTGAATCTGTGTTGGTGAATCATGCATATACAAATAGTTCGTGTTTGCCTCTTTTAGGTGAAGAAGAAGCGGTATGTCAATCGATATGATATTACTCTCAATAAGGGCTTTTATTACAAGAGGAGCAGATTCTAAATCAAAAATATCCTGATTTTCTATAATCCTATAATATTCCTTATTTTCAACAATTGTTGAGTCTTGGGTAATTTTTTCAATTATTTGTGCTGCTTTTCCGTGGTAATTTTCCATTTTTCGTTTAAGCTCATCATATAAATTGGTTCTATCTCCTAAAATAACTGCAAGGGCCAAACCATATTTCTTTATTTGACATGCTCCCTCTAACAGCCATAAATACTCTTCTGCATTTCTTGTTTGACTTTTGTTTATTTCTGTAAGAATAATGTAGATGGTGCCGATTAGCAATTCTGTCCTGAATTGGGATTTTCCTTCTACCAGAAGAGCAATCAACCTGTCATACAATTTCTTTGTTTCTTCTGTTGTAAGCGATGAAATGGTTCTCCAATTACCATCTTGATCTTTCATTGAAATCCCCAGTTTAGATACGAAGGATGTACAAGCTTCTTCATTTCCAGTTAACCCTGGAAAATATGGATTGATTGAATATTTCAAAGCTAAATGAATCGGAAGACTTTCTCTACCTGATATTCTTGTTCCCATTGATTCTTTAAGTATCTCCTCTTTCTTCCCCTCTTCTAGAATAAACCTGTTTATACCAATCAACTTCTGGCTTTTTGAGTCAACTTGCTTGTTTGCTAAACCACCTACTACAGCTAATCCTGAGAATTTTGGATAATCTTCTGTAAAACCTTCAGCAATGAAGTAAGCTAGTCCTGCATTTGATAAGGCTATAACTGGAATATCTAATTCTTTTAATGAAAGTGTTAATATATCATTCCAAGGCAACTTTAATCTCTTATCAATTGTGAATTTATTGTCTATTATGATAATATTTTTTGCTTCATCTTTGAGAAGTTTACTAGGTAATTCTTTTACCTGAAAACCAATAAATATGTGTGTTGAATAGTTGATTTTCTTAACTCGTTCATCCAAATCTGAGTTGTTATCAATAAAGATTATGTGACACCCCAAATCTATTTCTCTTAAACAAGAGACCAGAATACCTGATGCACATAAATTATCAGGGTTAACCTTGCAAATTATTACAAGATTTTCTTCTAAACCTTTAAGTAACTCAGAAATTTTGCTTGCCTTGTCCTTAAGATCTTGAATTTTATCAAAGGGAACTTCTATTGATGACATTAGTTACCACTATCCTACAAAATAAAATAAAGATAAAAAGATAAAAGAATATCGTAACTTAGAGTAAAAGACCAGCAGTTTTTGGATCGTATTTCCATTTTGTTGGAAAAATTCCCTTCTTCTTATAGTATTTAACTAACCTTCGAATCTTTGATTCGATTAATTGTAATCCCCTTTTACTATGAAGATCCTTCTTATTTTCTTCTAAATGTTTTCTTAGATTAGAAGCTTGTCTAACAAGATTAACTAAATCTTCAGGATATTTTGGCTTTAAATTTAAATCTTCTACAATTTTGCTCATTTTTGTGCCAAAAACTTCCTTTACGTTGGAAACTCCATATTGGTCTCGTAAAATAACTCCAATCACTGCTGAAGATTGACCTTGTCTTCGAAGTTCTTCAATTTTCTTAACTACGAAGTCCTTATCGTAAGGCATCCATTCAGGGGGTTGATTTCTATAAGGACGAGTTGAACTCGCTTGTCCTCTTTTTCTTGCGTGCATTCTTGCCATTAATTTCACCAGTTTATTGCTTTGCGAAGGCGGTTAAGGAGGTGAATAATATTCGAAGTGACTTTTGGCGGTGAGAATATAAATTCTTGGTTGCTAGTGTCATTTCAGCAAAAGTTTGTTCATTGTCTTCTGGTTTAAAAATTGGATCAAATCCAAATCCTTTATCACCGATAGTAGAAAGAATTATCGAACCCTTTGTTATTCCAGCAAAGGTCTCTATAGACTTCCCATTGTGAAATGCTATCACTGATTTAAAATATGCCCTTCTATTTTCTTTACCCTCCATTAATTTTAGTATTCCATCATTACTTATTGTTTTGAACACATATGAGGAATATGGCCCAGGAAAGCCATCCAGAGCTTCTATGAACATTCCCGCATCTTCAAGAAAAAAATTAAGTGTTTTTAGTTCAGGTTTCTCTTGAATTACTCTAGAACAGCTTTTTCGTGCAATAATTTCAAGTGAATCTTCTTGAGGTTCCTCGTATTCATGATCATACCATCTAATTAACAAGTTGTACTCTTTAGCAATACTCGAAGCTTCTTCGTATTTTGAAGAATTGTGAGTTACAAAATGAATTTCCATTAATATAACTTTTCTAGGTTTTTATTAGTCTTTTTCTATGAAAGAGTTTAAATGCAAAAACTATTGATTTATATATGATAGAAAAATAAAAAGATATCCAAAAACTATAGCTTGGTGAAACTATATGGAAGAACTAACCCATTCAACAATTTACAATTCTACAGACGATGTAACCATCGAAAAGGAAATTCTAGATACTCTCTCGGAAGTCTCAGAGACAAATAACATATTAAGCATTTATTCTATGAATGCCCGTGCAATTTACTTCTTTCCAGTTGCTTCAGATGTCTTTAAACTGAGTATTCAAATTTTTCCACTAACTCCTGAAATAGTTGCAAAAATTATGAATAACATTTCAAAAATATCTACAAAGGTAGTTTATAGTACCGGGTTATGCCTAGTTGAAAACAGGTGTTTCTGGGAAGGATTTTTACAAGAAAAGGATTTAACAGTAGAAGTAGATGAAATTGAAACTAGTTTAAGTTCAATTGCTGAAGTAACTGGAATCACAATTGAAAAAGTGATTAAAACAGGTTAGTTTAAACTAACCTTCAGATTAAGTACTCGAATAAATTCTTTGTATCTATTTCTCAATGTCACTTCAGTAATTTGACATGTTTTAGCAATTTCATTCTGAGGACACTTTGTTTTATTTTGCAAAGCAGCAATATATAATGCAGCTGCAGCAAGAGAATTAGGATTCTTTCCAGCTGTAATTTTAGCAGCTTTCGCTTTAGTGAGAATTATTTGGGCATCATTAAGTATTTTAGTTGAGAAATTAAGAACCGATGCGAACTTGGCAATACTACTTTCAGGACTTGCTAGAGGCATTTTCAAGTCTAAATGCTTTAAAAGAAGTCGAAAGTTCTTTGCTAGTTTTTTCTTACTTAATCTGGTTTTATCTGCAACATCTTCCAATGTCTCAGGTTGTTTATGTAGTCTGCAAGAAAGATATAGTGCTGCTGATACAAGAGCTTCAGTAGATCTCCCTCTAACTAAACCAGTTTTCAGAATCTTTCTATAAATCATTGCTGCTGTCTCTCGAACCTTAACTGTTAGATTTAGTTGACTACTTATTCGTTTAATTTCGTTCAAGGCTCTAAGCAGATTTCTTTCAGTTCCATATTGCAAAACTGCCCTACGTTGTAAAGTACGTAATCTAAACATCTGGCTAGCTTTTTCTGGAGATATTGAATTTCCAAAAATATCTTTGTTTGAATAATCTATTAGTGTTCCATAATGATCATAAGTAAGAAGATTTTTTGGAGTTCCTGTTCTAGCTCTTTTGACATGTTGTTCTTTGGAATAAGCTCTCCATTCAGCGGTTTGATCAATATAAGAATCTTCAACTACTAATCCACAGCTACCACAGCTCACTTCGCCTCTAGTGGCATCAAATGTAAGTTTCAATGAGTTGCAGTCAGGACACCTTGGAAGAGAAGCTTCAGTACTAGTTGTAATGTTAATAGGTTTCGGAGCCATAATAACACCCTAGGGCAGTCTGGATATAGCTTAACTATTGAGTATTTAAATTTGGCTGAACTTTCCTACTCATTTTCTGGTAACTCAAAGTAGCAAAAATGTGAGAAAATTCGAATGAAAATTCCTTTCAAAGGACATAAATAAATAAGTTAATGATGAAAACTGTTAAAAACATCACATTTGGCTAATAATTTAGTAATAAGATACAACAGTCCCTTAATCATGGAGTGCAAAAAATGTCACAAAAAGCAGGACAACTTGAGTTTAAATTGAATATAGGAGATCAAAAAGGTAAATGCCACACCAAAATCGTTAGAGATGCTCAGGCAAATTCCCTAATTGGCTTAAAACTTGGAGCTAAAGTTGAAGGGAATTTAGTTGGTTTGCCTTCTTGGGAGTTTATAATCACTGGTGGGAGTGATAGAGATGGATTTCCCCACAGAGCAAGTATTGATGGTGCTAGTAGAAGAAAATACCTATTAAAGGGCGGCGTCGGATACAAAGTTCTACGCAAAGGTAGGCGTGTAAGAAAAGCAGTCCGTGGGAATACTATTTCTGAAGCATCATATCAAATCAATATGAAAGTTTTAAAAGCTGGTTCTAAGGCTTTAGAAGAATTAATCTCAGAAGTTAGTTCTAGTTAATAAAATGAAGGGAATTTATCCCTTAACTACTTCTTTTTTTCCTCTTCATCAGGAGATTCTGTGAAGAAAATATATACAATTGAGAGAATGATTGTCAAAATGAGCATTCCAAAAATGGTCCATTGCATTGCTGTAGTGTAATTGGTTTCTTGAGCTAATCCTGGTTTAATTGAAGTAATTATCCAAGTAATCAATATGGCAATTACGGAAGAACTAACAAATGAACCCCAAGACGGTAAACTAGCTCTGATTTCCCTAAGAGTTGCTAGAGCTAACATTAGGAAGAAGTAGAAAATTGAAACAAGAAAACCAACTAGAATTGTCAAACCAACATTGTATGTTTCTGTTGGATCTTCCAAATATAATCCTTTTAACCAACTTGGAGCACTATTTAGATTCCAACCTGAAAAAATAAAAGCTAATATTAGAACTGTTAATGCAACTATTGAACCTATGAGAAGTGTTCTGTTCTTTTCATCTTTCCAAATTCTTTCGTATAAACCCATTTGAATTTGACACCTATTCTGTTTTCTCCATTTTAGCAGGTTGCGTATAATGAAGTTTTATGACGAGGTTTCATAACCCAAGCAGTTTATTAACTTTTGGCTTTCTGATTTTATTACTGCAATAAAATCTTTCTTCTGAGAGATAGATGTTAGAGTATTTTATCCTTTATACATTCAATCTATTGAAGCATATTAGTAAGTTTACGAGCTGTGAGTACTAACGACTAAGAAGGAAGATTTTTGAAGAAAGTAAAAAATTAAAGATTAGTTGAAAGTGAAAATAACATGTCAAACAGAGAGAATCATGTCAATAACGTTCAGCTTTCTTTTGAAAGCAATGTATCCTTGATTGGCGGTTTCACAATACTAGATTATATCGAAATTGCTAACATAACCAAGATACCTATTATGGCGATTGATAATCTAACAATTGATGAAAGAAACAAGTTGATTGATGATGCTAGCATTTCAAAGTTTTCTTTAGTCTCTCCAACACACATGTATGATTTGTACTGTGATACAAGTTACAATTTAGAACAAGCCATAACCGTTCTTCGAAACCGTTTAATAGATATGGACTCAAATCAACACATCATTGTGACAAGAAAAAACATATCTGGTAAAAATATAGATGAAATAAAAAGGAATCTACCAAAAATTCGCTTTCAATATGAACTAATAGGTATTTTTTCAGAAACAAAAAATATACTGAAATGGGCAGCTAATGACAGAAGAATTGATTTTTTTGCAGTAGACCTTAGCTCAAACATTTCTTCAGTTGATGCCGCCCTTTGTTCCCTTATAAAACAAAATAATAAATTTGTAGAGTTATCTTTAGCCTCTTTGTTAACTTCATGCGATGATAAAGAATTTAGTCAATCATTACGAAACGGCAAGAAGTTGATGAAATTATTAATACAGAATCGCATCCCCTTCATATTTTCAATGAATCCAAAATCCCCATTACATTTACGTAATGGTTCTCAAATGCGATTCTTAGGGGAATTATTAGGTGTTTCATATAATCAAACCAAGAAAGCTGTTTTTGAAAATCAATTTTCTGCCTTAATTTCAAATATTATAAAACTCCATGATTCTTCAATTTTTGAAGGGGTAAAGGAGGGTATATAGTTGGTAATTATTACTAGAGATAGATACGTTGTTGTTAATGTTATAACTGATGAATCATGTGTCAGTATGAATTTAATTAAAACCAAGGTTTGGCAAACCTATCAAAATGTTTTTGGTATTTCTGGATCTTCAAGCGCTGGTCTATATTTTGAGCATTTTGATGAAAAGAAAAAGAGTGGAATCATTAGGTGCTCTCATGATTCTCTTTCATCTTTACTTACAGTTTTAGCTCTTATAACAAAAATAGATGGTATAGATATAATCCTTCATCCAATCTATGTTAGTGGAGTAATTAACAAAGCCAAGAAGTATCTTACATAGTCATAAACCAAGACAACAATATTGATTAAATCCAACTTCAGATTTAGCTTAGAATGAAGAATACCGATGATTCTTTGATTAAGGAACTGAATAGACCTTCTTGGGATGAATATTTTATGGGGATAGCAGAAATTGCTAAAACTAGATCTTCATGCATTAGACGACAAGTGGGGGCAGTTCTTGTCAATGATAAGCACCAAATTATTTCTACAGGTTATAATGGAGTTCCTCGTGGAATTGTTCATTGCACGAAAGAAACCTGTACTAAGTTATACGAAAAGTCTGGTGAAAAAAATGAGGTGTGTCCAGCAGTTCATGCTGAGTTAAACGCAATAATACAAGCAGCTACTGCTGGGATTAGCTCTGAAGGAACAACACTTTATTCCACAACAAGACCTTGTGGAAACTGTACAATGGCTATAATTAATGCTGGTATACGAAAAGTCATTTACATTGAGGATTATTCTGATTCTATATTACGTTCAGGTTGGTTAGATTCCTCAGATGTTATTTTTGAGAAATATAATGAAAGTAAGTAGTGTAAGATTATTTTTTGAATCTACTTATCTTTAGAGAATTTTAATTTCTCGGAAATAATTATATTTTTAGTTTTTTGTTTGTAAAATGTTTTCTCTTTTGCTTTCGAAAGCTTTCTTAGAGAATTCACTATTTTGCCTTTGTACAAAGAATCTAGTTCTTTTTCTTCTAATTTTTGAAGAATCTGATTTTTTATTTTGATTCTTATATCTCCTTTTACTAATTCAAAATCTATGGGGTAAATTCTCTCTATTTCATCATCTGTTTCTTGTGAAATTTCACCTTTAATTATCTCGTCTTTTCGGAGATCTAATACATGATTAGGAGTTAGGGAAATATAATGCTTAATTTGACGAGGATTGGTAATTTTGTGCTTAAAATCAATTTCCTTAATTATTTTCAAATCACCATCTAGAATTACTACTCTTTTATCTTCCCCGATGGAGATTAATTTGTTATTGTAATAAAAAAGACCTAGAACGTTCTTGTCATGTATCCTCTGTTTCTTTGTTATTTCTAAGTCCTCATTATTTAATAAAACAATATTTCCTGAATTTAGGGCAAAAGCAAGATTATCAGGAGTTATCGCTGTTCCTGTTATTAGACTTATTTCTTTATGATGTCCCTTTTTTTCAAGTTGTGTGTCAAAAATTATTAGTTCGCCAGTCTCTAAACCTACCACAAAATCGCTATTTGATGTTTTTAATAGTGAAAAGGGTTTTGATGTAAGGTTAATTGATTTAATGATTTTTGATGATTCAATATTGAACATAGAAATTGTTGAATCTAATGAAGTAGTGTACAAAATGTTGTTTATTATTTCTAATCCTGTAATGTGTTTTCCATGAACAAAGAAAACCTTTGATATTTTTAAATTATCTTTTTTCCAGATAGAAACAAATCCAAATTCATGACCTAGAATGATGCTATCTTCAGTAATCGTACTTACTATTGCAGGAAACCCATTTCTCCTGGAAATCTTAAAAAGCAAAGCATAAGGATCTTTTTTCTCAAAATCCTTCAGATATTTGGATGCCTTTCTAATAGCTTTAACAACTTTTGAGTCTTTAATGAAAAATGCTCTTCCTTCTTTAAAACTTTCAACATCAAAAATAAATTTGTCTCCTTCTTGACATGAAATCAATAATCGGTTATCTAAAGAGAGAATTTGACTCATTGTAACAATTTTTGTCTTCGAAAGAAGTTTGAATTTGCCATCCTTAATTATCCATTTCCTTAGTTGCTCATCTCTTCCTGCAGTTATGATGAATCCCTTCAAAGGTTTAGCTCCAATAATAGAGGATATGTGAGCTTTTGGTCTTTCAATTTTACTAAAATCAGTTAATGACCATGCTTTCAAATCTAGTTCCCAAGCTGTAGAAATTATTAAGTCCATATTTTCTAATTTCTGAATATCTGTAATAGCTGCTTTATGTGCAAAAATACACCCAAGTTCTTTTTCTAAATTAAGATCCCATATGCAGATTCTCCCATCTTGCCCCCCAGTTAGCAAATATCCATCAATTTCCCTAATGACATTGACACCTCTAAGATGGCCTGGTTGATGATAAAGAATTTCTGTAAAATTGGTATCTTGATTGTTCACAATTATTCGAATTTCAAAGAACTAATTAACTTTTATATTCAAGTCTAACGTATTTAGATTAAGAAAAAATTATGGTGGCTCATATCGTCGTGAGAACATCACATTTCAGTCTGGGACGGTTAAATCATCGCCACATGTAGGTTAAACTTCGAAGTTTTTATTTATTACTCTTACTGAGTTTAAATTAGAAAAAATGTGTGAAGGGGAGAAAGAATTAGAGAGGTTCTATACCAATTGTTACTTTAAACCCATCAAATTCCCATTCTTTGAAGTGTCCTTCTGATGGTCTTTTGAATTGCAAATTCTTACTTAGTGTTTCTTCTTTGATATATTCTTCATGTTTTTTAATAGCTTCTAGACCAAATTCGTCAGTTTCTATGGATAGAACAATTTGTTGTGTATATTCCAAATCCAAATCTTTTCTCATTGTTTGGACACGTCTTATTATGTCTCTTACATATCCTTCTTGCTTTAGTTCATTAGTTATTGTTAAATTGAAAAGTAACAAATAACCTTCTGCTTCTTCACCTGCAAAACCTTCTTGAACCTCTATTTTGTATTCTAAATCTTCTGGAGAGAGTTGAAATTCAGTTCCCTCTACGCTTAATACAATTGAATCTCCTTTAGCTAACAATTCCACATATTTTCTCGATTGATTGGAATCTAATTTTTCCAATTGTGCTCCTATGCCTTTTACTGAAGATTTTACTTTCGGAGCTAAAACCTTGAAATTGGGTTTTATTATATAACTCACTAATTCTTCAGAACTCTTACTAAGTGTTATCTTCTTCACATTTAGTTCTTCTTTGAATACAGTTTCATATTTTTCTATCAAATCCTTTTTTCCAAGTGGAGATATCAATATAAGCTCTGAAAGAGGTTGTCTTAGTTTTATATTTGCTGAGGAACGTATACTTCTTCCAGCAATAACGAGTGAAAGAACCTTGTTCATATCTCTTGAAAGATTGGGATCCAACTCTTTCTTATTTAGAACGGGATAGGGTAGAAGATGCACACTTAATGGTGCCTCAGAGTCTAATCGTTTAACTAGATTTTGATGTAATTGTTCTGCTATAAATGGGATGAAAGGAGCTAATAGTTTAGATAATTTAACAAGTACTTCATAGGTTGTTACATATGCTGATTTTTTGTCCTTATCAAGCCCGTTTTTCCAAAACCGACGACGAGATTGTCTAAGATACCAATTACTGAATTTGTCTATTACAAATTTTTCAAACGCTTGTATAGCTAAATGAACAGTCATGTTTTCAAGAGCATCCTCAATGAATTTTATCAGATAATTAACTTCGCTTATTAACCATTTATCAAGTTCTGGTCTTTCCTCTAGAGGGACCTCGAATGTTGTTGGATTAAAATTATCTACATTCGCATTAGATACGAAGAAACTGTAACCATTCCATAATGTAAGGATGAATTTTTTCATTGAATCATATATCTGTTCAGGATTAACTCTTACACTATTCCATGTAGGATATGAATAAAGAAACCATCTAACTGCATCTGCACCATACTTTGGTATAACATCCCCTGCAACTATCATATTTCCCTTACTCTTGCTCATTTTCTTTCCCTTTCCATCAAGAGTGTGACCCATAGTTAAACAATTCATATACGCGGGTTTGTCAAATAGGACTGTACTAATGGCCAGTAAAGTGTAAAACCATCCTCTTGTCTGATCAATTGCTTCTGTTATGAAATCAAATGGAAAATGTTCTTTGAACAACTCCTTATTTTCAAAAGGGTAATGATACTGTGCAAAAAATGCACTTCCCGCATCATACCAACAATCTGTGACATAGGGTACTCTCTCGCAGATCTTCTGACATTCAGGACAATCAAAAGTTATTTCGTCAACCCAAGGTCTATGCAGACTAAAATCTTCAGCTAAAGGCTTTCCATATAAATCTTCTAGTTCCTTTCTACTTCCTACCACTGTTCTATGATTGTTTTCACATAACCAAATTGGTAGTGGAGTTCCCCAGTATCTATTACGTGATAAAGCCCAATCTCTTACTTCTTCTATAAAATTACCAAATCTTCCTGTCTTAAGGTGTGCAGGTTGCCATCTTACTTGTTTGTTATTAGCTACTAACCTATCACGCATCTTAGACATCTCAATGTACCAAGCTTCTATAGAATAATAGAGAAGAGGACCATCACAACGATAACAGAAGGGATAAATGTGCTTATACACTCCCTTTTTGAAAAGCAATCCTCTTTCCTTTAAATTATCCATTATCTTGGGATCTGCTGTTTTGACAAATAATCCAGCAAAATCTGTAATTTCCTCTGAGAAACTACCATCTTCAAGAACTGGATTCATCGCCGGCAGTCCGTATTTTTTCCCGATCTCAGCGTCATCTTCTCCAAAAGCTGGAGCTGAATGAACTATTCCTGTTCCTTCATCTGTTGTTACATAATTAGCAAGAGTTACATAGAAAGCATCCTCTTCAGGTACTATAAAGGGAAAGAGTTGCTCATACTTCTTGTATTCCAAATCCTTTCCTTTTAGTTTCTGCAGAACTGTATAATCATCTAGAAGTTCTTCCGCTTTACTTTCAGCTAGAATTAATTTTTCTCCATTATACTCTACTTGAACATAATCAACCTCTGGATGCACTGTCAAACATGCATTTGATATTAGAGTCCATGGTGTTGTTGTCCAGGCTAAATAGTACGTATCTTCAAAATCAAGTGATTTAAATTTCACATGAACTGAGGGGTCTGTTGTTTCCATCATTCCTTGTCCTACCTCGTGAGAAGACAATGGTGTTCCACATCTAGGACAATAAGGAACTACTTTATACCCTAAATATAACAATCCTTTTTTGTGAATCTCCTTCAATGACCACCAAACGCTTTCAACATAGTTTTCATCCATGGTTGAATATCTGTTCTCAAAATCAAGCCAGAAACCTATTCGTTTGGACATATCTTGCCATTCTTTAACATATTTGAAGACAGATTTTCTGCACTCTGCATTGAAGTTTACCATTCCAAATTCTTCAATTTGGCTCTTATCTGAAAATCCAAGGGTTTTTTCTACTTCTAATTCTACTGGGAGTCCATGACAATCCCATCCTGCAACCCAAGGTACAACATCAAATCCGTGCATTGATTTATGTCGAAGGAATACATCTTTGATAGCTCTAGTTAAAGCATGACCTATATGAGGAAGGCCATTTGCTGTAGGGGGACCTTCTAGCCATCTGAATAGAGGACCTCCCTTTCTCATTTCTCGTAATTTATCAAAAACCTCATTTTTCTTCCAGAAGTCTAATACTTTCTCTTCTTCTTCAGAAAATGAAGGCAAGGCTTTAACTGATTCAAATATCTGTTTCTCATTAACCACTGTAATCTACTCCAAAATGTTCTTTAGGAAATCTATAAGGCACGCTATAAGGGTATTTAAAAAAGAATTTCTTTTTAGCGAATTTCGCGATCCATCCTAATTCCTCTGTGCCTATTCTTTCTCCTCATTTCACATTTTAAAACTTTCTGTCAACTACTTGTTGAAAAATTCTGAAAAACAAAAAAAGGAAGAAAAGAGAAAATTATATCTTAAAGCGCTTTCTTCTGAATAAAATGCTAATACCGATTATAACTGGAAAGATTGTAATTAGTATTGTTTTATTGAACTCTCCAACAATAACATTATTGAATAGAATATCTTCGTTTAAATCTACAGTTGTTAAATCATTCCAATCTGTTACAGTTACATTGAAATCATAATAACCGTTTTCGTAGAGTGTGGTATCAAGTTCTATTCGTAGAAAGTTGGCATTTATTGTCCATTCTTGATTCCAGGAACCATTTTCCATTCTTACTCTGATTTCTTTAATTCCAGCAAAATCTTCAGCAGAAATGTCTATGTTATTCAGACCAGACAATATAGTGCTTGGGAAATAAACAGTAACAGAAGGAGCTTTATCATCATAGTTTGGATCATAGATATTAATTCCTTGAAAACTTCCTATCCATGCTTCATCAGTTGTTGGTATGAAGTCCATTCGACGTACAAATAAAGTAGAAAGACCATCAGATTCAACTTCTGTTTTTATCCATCCATTTGTTCTATTATGCACATAAAGACCTGAATTTGTTAATATGTAGGTTTCATTTCGTGATTCTTCGTAATATATATCATTGATAGCTGGATTAACAATTAGATGTGCTTTATCCCATGGAATGATATTTTCTGTTATAGGATCGAAAATTTGTACATATGGAGAAGGTTCCATCCCAAACCAAAGTTTCCCATCAATGAGTTCTAGTGATTGAACATCCCAACCTTCTACTTCACCAAATCTCTTTATTTCTGTAAAAGTTGTTAAGTTGAATAAGATTAATCCCTTATTTGTAGCAACATAAAGTACATTGTTTGTTGTATCTTCGAGGGCTTGATTCACTTCTAATTGTGTTTTGTCGAGACCAAAATCAATAATGTAGGTTGTATCATTTAATCTATTGAAGATAAGTAAAGAGCCATTTCCACTATATCCATTATTTTGTTGTGATGTAGAATAGAACACATAAGTTTCATCTTGTGATATTGAAATATCATCAACATATCTATATTCTGTTAAGTTTGTTACTACGGCTTCCATAACCCTGTATGTACCTGATGTGATGTTGTATTCATATCTGTGATGATAGAATATTCTTGCATTTACAGCTAATGCTCCGCTTGTGTCTCCTCCAGCTCCTCCCATATACGGAGGTGGCATTAAATGTTCAATAACTCTTGTATGTGGATCGATTCGATCAAGTCCAAGAAGAGTATCAACATATACCTTATCGTCAATAGGATCATAAACAATATCCGTTGCAAAATTGTGCTGAATACCAATTATTGGACTGTTCTCTGTCACCGCAGTGGTTGGTGGAGTGTATGTGATTTTTTGTATTCTTTGTACAGTACCTAAAATCACATCGCCAGTTGATTCATCTATTTCTACAGTGGCTAGAAGTGATTCAATAGGTTCAGGGGATCCCATCATCATAGGAGGACCAAATGCTCCTGCACTACCATAAGTGGATTTTGCTATACCTGAATAATCTGTTATGTTGAAGACAAGAAAACCAGATTCTGCATCTGTTGTATGGAATGAAGCGATATATCCCAGGCCTCTATCTAGATCTACTTCAATGTCAATAATAGATCTTGGATTATATGGATTTGATGTCCAATTATAGGAAGACGTAATTAATAAGGATTGCATATCGAGTACAGTTAAACCACCACAGACGCCTGTAACAGGATCATGTGTTACAACTAGGGTTGTAAGTATAGATGGAAGATATTTGACTAATGTAATTTCATCATAAGGAAGACCATCTACTAAATCATATGAAGTGGTTGTGTTTGCACCTAAATCAGTCATCCACAATCCTTGTTTTGACCCAATAAAGGCATAACCAGCAGTGGAGTTAACTTCTATAGCAAGCATGTCAACACTTGCAACAGGAATATTATAGCCACTTGTATCAACAAATTGATCATTAAAAGGATCATAAACAAATAATCCATGTGATTGAGTGACTATCCAAGCAAAGTGTGTTTCTGGGTCTATATCGATGAAATCACCTAATTCAAAATTAGTAGCAACGCCAGTTATGAGAGGTGTTACACTAAGCGGTTCTAAAGAATAATTCAAAATATCTACTCCCTGAACAGAACCAATATAGAGAAGTTTCAAGTCTATGTCAACTTCTATATTTTGTATTTGAACATCAGTTAAACCTATCTCATCCATATATACAGTTTGATTAGTTAAATCATCTAATTGTATTAATGCTAACCCTTCAGGAGCGTTTGTAAAGATTAAGTTATCATCTTCTGCTACTGCCAATGCAACATGACCAGGAGGACCAAATATGTGATCAAATTCTGGCGTATCAACATCGAATGTAGAAACACTACCCACACTAGATTCAAAACTTGCTAAGTTTAAGTTTGATGAATTAATGAACAGAATCGATGTAAGCATTAAGAACAAGATAGCTAAGGTTAACTTCTTTTTCATACTGCGTCATGTTTATCTAAAAATATAAACAGACTCTTTGAGGCTGGATAATTATTCTCACTTTTTTAATAATAGGTCTTCATCTATTAGGAATTGCTTATAATCTACATCCTTAATATATGATCTCAGTTTAATTTCTATTTTGATAACATTGGTTGCTGAACTAATGATTAGTTGATTATTGTATATCCCTTGCTTGTCTATTCTAATGTGGAAAGATTTTTTATCTTGATTGAATCTTTCTTCGAATTCATTGTAAAGCTGCATTTTCTGTTCTTTTGAGAGTTTAGATACTATGTGTTTGAGAATTTTAGCAACTAACTTCTTATTACTAAAGGAAGTTACCACATATTCAATTGGATTTTCATATCCTCCCTCAAGTTCTTCTACAATTATCTCTGTTTCTTCTATAAGTTCATCAGGAATAAGATTTTCCAGTGCTTCCATGTTTTTATCAAAATTTTCAGTAGCATGAACTGAAAAACTACATTCAACTTTGCTAATAGTGATGTCCATCTTATTCCCTTTTTTTCTTAAAATTAGGCAGTAATGTAAAAAGAGATAAATTAGAGGTCAGTTACCTCTTCGTCCATGTCTTCTTAAAGATGGTCTGACTTTTTCAGCACCTTTTCCTTTTGTTCGGAGTCCCCTTGATTTCTTACCTGCACTTGTCAATCCACGGTGAACCCTTCCTCTATGAACTGGGTTCTTGAGATAAACTATGTCATCGCCCCGATATTCTTTAATTGAAACCCAGCTAGTTCTTGGATCTTTTGCAATAACAGGATGTTGAGGATCTATTAAAATCACTTCAAAGAATTTGTGTCTTCCATCTTGACCTACCCAATAAGAGTTTAGAACTTCAAGATTGGAATATCTTCTTGCTACTCTTTCTTCGGCTATGAGCTTAATGCTTTTCTTAGGAGTTATTTTGTTGACACCCATATTACGAGACTTTCTTCCTCTTACAGGTCTTTTCTTTCTCCTTCCTCCTCTCCTAACTTTAGCTCTTACAATTACATATCCTTGTTTAGCCTTATAACCAAGAGTTCTTGCTCTATCAAGTCTTGTTGGTTTTTCAACTCTCTCAGTAGCTCCCTCTCTTCTCCATTGAATAAGTCTACTTCGCATAAGCTCCTTAAACTCAGGAGTTTCGCGATTTCTCCAAAATTCGCCAATATACTTATACATACTTTTGGTCATGATAATCACCTAACGATTCCCGGGTGGACATCTCGTCGGTATGTTCCCAAACAAAGAATTAGTTTTAAAAGTTGTGATTTTGATGATTTTTTATTAAAAGAATATATAAAGAACATATCCCCTCTTATTATGATTGTACATGGCTGCATCAACTGATACCAAGAGCTTTGATTTTACTTACGTTATTGTATATACTTCAGCAATTTTAGGAGCAGTAGGTGGAGGTTTTGCAATCTGGTTGCTTATTTCAGTATTCAAAGGTGGAAATTTCCCATTTGTTAACAATGACAGATCTGCATTCATTGCTCTCGCAATTGTAGGAACTACAATGTGTGCATTGGTTTACCCAATCAGGGCTTCATTGTTTAAGAAATTTAAGTGGTTGAGCCCATTTACTTTATCAGCGATATTTCTAGGTACCTTGATTGTTCTATTTGTTATTTTATACTTAACAAATATACTCAATTCAATTATAACAAGTGATAAAATTGCTATGATTATTTTAGGTTCAATTATTTTATTGAAATGGATTTTGGCTACTGTAAGCTTGTTTGTACAGAAAGAATAAGCTTGGGGTTTTTATATCTAAAGTTCTATTTTTTATGAATAAAATTGCCAAGTATCTTGGAGAAATTACGCATATTAGGTGAAGCAGCTAAGTATGATTTATGTGCATCTACAGCTTCTCCTCGAGTACATACCCAAGGATCAATTGGTAAAGCGGTATCTACAGGAATCTGCCACTCTTTTCTTCCTGATGGCCGTTGCATAAGTTTACTTAAAGTATTAATTACTAATCAGTGTATACATGATTGTGCTTATTGCATTAACTCGACGAAAAATAGAAAACAATTCAAGCATTCAGTTACCTCCTTTGAGCCTGAAGAATTAGCAAAATTAACAATTGGATTCTACATAAGAAATTATATTGAAGGACTGTTTTTAAGTTCTGGAATAGGAAAAAGCGCAAACTGTCAAGCTGAAATAATACATGAAGCTCTCCATGTCTTGCGGAATAAATATCAATTTGATGGATATGTTCATGCTAAAGTTCTTCCAGGTATTGGGAAGGATGAACTTTTTAGAATCGCAGAATTAGCAGACCGCGTTAGTATAAATGTTGAATTGCCAAACAAATCTCGTTTCAGTGAAACTTGTTCAACTAAAGACTTCTATTCTGATATAATAAAAGTAACTAAATTTCTCCCAGAAATGAGAAAGAAAGGAGAAATTCCTGCGGGATACACGACTCAATATGTAATCGGAGCAGCTGAAGAAACCGATAAAGAAATTTTGGATACTGTATTCGATTTTTATAACGATGATTGGGATTTCAGGAGGCAATATTACTCTACTTGCCTCCCTTTGGAGGAAAAAACTCAATCATATCCTCGTTCCTATTTCCTCAGAGAACATAGATTATATCAGATTGATTGGTTAAGAAGAATCTATAAGTTTTCACCTGAAGAGCTTATGACTGTTATAAACGATGATGGTTTCATTCCTCTAAATATGGATCCAAAAGTTACTCTTGCAAGGATGAATGCTGAATTTTTCCCAATTGATGTAAATAATGCAACCTATAGTGAACTTATGAGAGTACCTGGTATAGGTCATACTTCTGCTACAAGAATTCTAAAACTGCAACAACAAGGAGTGAAACTTACTAAGAACCAACAACTGAAATCAATTGGTGTTGTTTTAAAAAGAGCTTTACCATTTCTTAAAGTTGGTTCAAAGAAACAGCTTACTCTGGATAATTTTGGAAATTCCCAAGGAGGTGTATAGAAGTTTTGTTTGTTTGTAATTTATCTGCAAAAGAATATGTCCAAGCAGCAAGATACCACAAAGATTCCAATGAAAATTCAATTGAGAAAGCAAAACTCTTATTGCAATCAAAACCATTTGAGATCACTACGGGTTGTTCAGATTTAGGAAAACTAATCAAAAAAAGAGGAAATGCTGTTCTAAGAGAAGTACATCTTCTATCAGCTTATATGCGGCTTAAACCTTATTCAGAAATGGTATTAGTGGGAGAGTGTAATCCTAAACATGATACTTGTTATTTGATAACCAAGTCCTTAGCTAGAAGATTTGATAAATTCGTTGTTATTGTTTTCGCTGAGAGTACTTTTTCTGTAGCAACAAATAGAAGAGACCTTCCGACATTTCCTCAGTTTAGGAGTAGTTCAAAGAATGAAGTCATAATCAATGTGCGAGAATATGCAAAAGAAACTATCAAAGATAATTTTCCTAAGGATATATTTTTAGAAGATGGTGATTTTCTTTGGGAAAATTATTATGAGACTCAGTTCCTTGAACAGAGATTGAATGTTAAATTATTTCATAAATTTATTCCTAAATATGCGTTAGAAAAAGCACACATGAAAATTGAAAAGAAATTTTATGAAAAGGTTGTTGAACAACGTAAAGAAAAACATACTTTAGATTTCTTTTTTGATTAGCTATCATATTTCTAGAACTAAGTGATAAAGAAAAATTAAAAAGAAGGACAATCTATTGATGAATGGTTATAATGACATCTTTTGGAATTCATCAAATTGGTGTAGTAAAAATAGAAAAAGAAGCATGTTATATTGAGATATCTCAGCTGTATACTACTGGTTTACGTCATATTGAGAAGTTTAGTCACATCTATGTCTTGTGGTGGATATCTATGAGAGATAATCCTCAGGATAGATCTCAGATGCTAGCGACACCCCCAAAGTTAAGAACTACTATAGAAACAGGAGTTTTTTCTTCTAGAAGTCCTACACGACCTAATCCAATCGGTTTGACCAAAGTCAGACTACTAAGGGTAGAAAATAACAAACTGTACATAGATAGAATTGATGCAATTGACGGAACACCTGTACTAGATATTAAGCCATATTTACCTGGAGATAGCGTTTCTGTTGATGAAATTAAACTTCCAGAGTGGTTTGATCACTTGAAGGAAGAATAAGGTTCAACTTCCTTCTCTCTTTTTTTGAGTTTTTATAAGATTATTTAGATGCATTCTTGATATTATGCAAAAAAGAGCTCAATATTCTAACAACGCGTTTTTTGATGAAAGCAAAGTCATCATTATTACTGGGGCCTCCTCAGGAATTGGTAAGGCTGTATCTCTAGCCCTAGTCAAATACAAACCGAAGCTTGTTCTTGTTGCTAGAAGAAAGAAAAAGCTGCTGCATACTGAAAGTTTATTGAAAAAATATACAATCAAAACTTTAACCATTGTTGGTGATGTAAGAAATCGAGATGACAGAATGAAGATTATAGATCTTACTTTGAAGACATTTGGAAGAATTGATGTTCTAATAAATAATGCAGGAGTAGGAAAAGCAAACCTGTTTTTAGAGCAGCCTGAAGAAGAAATTGATCAATTAATAGAAACAAATATTTTGTCTTTAATTAAGATGACACATGCAGTTGTACCTATTATGGAACAACAAGGTGAAGGCAACATTATCAACATATCTTCATCCCTTGCGATGCTTCCCGTTTATCCTTTTGCAGTTTATTGTGCAACAAAATCTGCAGTTAAAGTATTTGGTGATAGTATAAGACAAGAGCTCAAAAATTATGGTGTATCAGTTTCAACCGTTTTACCGGGTCCATATAAAACAGAATTTAACAAAATATCTGGATTAAGTGATAAACTTGTGAATGGAAGTGAGGTTGACAAACTTGCTAGGAATATTGCACAGCTCATAACTAAGCCGAAAAACAACTTGATTCGACCTAAATCATTTATCCCACTCTTGTGGATAACCACTAGATTTAGTTCATTTAAGGAAAAAATTACTTTCCAAATAGCAGAGCAAATAAATAGAGCAAGATTAGCCAATCTCAAGAAATTAGAGTTGGAAAAATCTTTATTAAAAGATAAGGAAATGGAAATTACTATTGATGTAAAAACCAAAATCTAAGCTGCTATGAAGTAATTTCCTTCAGATTTTTGCTTCTTATCTAGTTGGGAACCCTTTTTGTTGACTCTAGGTCGAAGGGTTCGGGGATCTTGTCTGAAAGTTATATCCATCTTTCTTAGAAAGGTATTCATCCCAGCTTGTACTCTTGCGATTCTCATAGCTTTTCCTTCAATGCCAGAAATTCCATCAAAAACCATTAAACGATCAGAGAAGAAATTCAACATCATCATATCATGTTCAACAACAAAACATCCCATCTCATAATGTGAAACTACTCTTTTAATTACTTTTGCTACATTTACTCTATCCTCAGAAGAGATATATGCTGAAGGTTCATCTAGAAGATACAAATGAGCTTTTCTCCCTAGACATGCTGCAATTGAAACTTTTTGAAGTTCTCCTCCTGAAAGGTCACACAATTTAGAATCTAGAAGTTTAGAGAACTTTAGAGGTTCAATAATTTCTGATTTGTGCCAACCACTTGTTAACATTACGGGATTAATTTCACGTAAATAATCTACAACGGTTTGTTCTGACTCAGTATAGAGATATTGTGGTTTATGGCTTACTTTTAATTGTTCATTGATTCCGCCACCCTGATCCTTCTTTTGAAGACCATTAGCTTCTTTGTCTCTAGTTGCCATCTGAACTAATAATTCAGTAGGTTCAGATATTGTTGTAGGTTCAAGAATGCCTGCTAGCATTTTTACAAAAGTTGTTTTTCCAATTCCATTGGGTCCAATGATTCCCACTACTTCTCCCTTGTAGAGTTCTCCACCTTTAACTGAAAGCTCAAAAACATCAAATTTTTTAGTCATGTCACCATATCTTATTGCTAATCTCTGAGAAGTGACTTTATCTTCGAGACTGGCTTTTTTGAAGATAATTGGTTCAGCTCTGAAACGCATATTTTCTGAAGGAATATATCCATCTAGAAAGATATTGATACCCTCTCTCACTGAATATGGATGACTTACAATACCGTAAACACCAGCATCTCCATAGTACATATGTACATGATCACTCAGATAGTCTAACATAGCTAAATCGTGTTCAACTACAATAAGAGTGTGATTTGGTGATTTCATTTCATTGATGTATTGGGCTATCTTGACTCTTTCATGAACATCTAAATATGAGGTCGGTTCATCAAAGAGATATACATCTGCTTCTCTAATTATAGTAGCTGCAATTGCTAATTTTTGTAGTTCACCCCCACTCAATTTCGAAATATTTCTGTCCCAAACCTTGGTTAAGGAGAAAATTTCCTTGACTTCATCTTTTAAACCACGTTCATCAACTTTTGAAATTAAATCAGAAACATTTCCTTTTGTAACTCTAGGTAATTTATCTACATTTTGCGGTTTGAGGATAATTTTTAACTCTTCATTTGCTAATTTTTCAAAATAAGATTGAGCTTCTGTTCCTCTGTAATTTTCTATAATTTCATCCCAATCTGGTGGTTGATCAAATCTTCCTAAATTTGGTTGTAAATTTCCTTGCAAAATATTGAGAGTTGTACTTTTGCCAGAACCGTTTTGACCTACTAAACCAATAACTTTACTTATTTTTGGCATTGGTAATCTGTGAAGTTTAAATCCATTTATTCCATATCTGTGTGTAACCTCTTTATCCAATTCTTCAGGAAGATTAACAACAGTAATACAATGGAAAGGACATTTCTTAACGCAAATTGCAACCCCAGAGCATAATGGTTCATGAATAACAGCTTTGTTGCTAGGGGGTTCAAAAGTAATTGTTTCTCTTCCCGCTCGAACAGAAGGACAAACTTTGTAACATAGATGCCCACATTTATCAGGTCTGCATTTCTCTTGATTAATCACAGCTACTCGAGTCATTAAAAATAAGCAAATGGGTCGATTTAAAAATTTAGAGATGAGATAGAATATTGAAGATTTGAAAGCGAATCTATGATTTTTTTGTCATTTTTAGTCATGTTGTGGGTTCAGTTATAGAGCTCATCATACCAACTATCAGATGACTCGCTTACAGTTGAATATTTACTCTATTGGATAAATCACGTATCCTCCTACCCCGTTCACACTTCGTTTGGGAAATGCTTTCGGATTGCTTTAAATGATTGCTATTTCTTCTTCTATCTCATCAATTATTTGAATAACACAGTAATCTTTCATGCCTGACCTAAATCACTCTCTGATGAGGTCACCAAGGATCATGATAAACCATACACAACTGAGGAGTGAAAAGCACCACCAGAAAACAAGGGATTTTATCGAGTTTAAATAGCATTTTGAGGATATACTTAGTGAGACAAAGTGGTCACATACGCAACCAAACTACCAACACTCCTCCCCCCTACTTCAAAGGGAGTGATGAGAAGCTATCAAGTAGTGCTCAACTGTGCAGGCCAAGTCCAACGAGAAGAGATTAACCAAAGGATAAGATCACTAGAAGAACAACAGTACAAGCTACTCACTCCTCAAGTGATTACACAAGCGGTGGAACTGTTTCGAACCAATCCGAAAGAAGGATTCTTCACCCGCCAACTCTGCAAAAAAGTGGGAAAAAGCTCGAATATTACTGAAAGTGCCTTCCATTGGTTGCACATCGCTATCAAAGGAAAAATAAACAAGGAGAAGAAAGTGCAAGGCTTATTCAACTTTCTGCTAAAAAACCCTCAACAGTTGATAGAATGGCTGATTTTTGGTCGTTCGTCGTATACTGAACGGAGTCTAGAAAACTTTTGGCGACTCAAAAGAAGGTATATCATCAATCTCCTCACTAGTACCCGATCCCAAACCGATTCCTACTGGAGAAAAAAGCATAAGATGACCTATTCCTCCAATTTCCTCCAATTAAACACCCTTCTCCCCCCTTCTACTCAACGCGATGTCTTGCAAGCTCTGGATGATGCGTTGTTTTACCACCAGCACGAATTTTCCCTCCTCCCACAACTGACGAAGAATCAACAAGCGTTTCTGAAGAAACTCAAGCTCTTAAAGAAAGAACAAACAACTGTTGTCCCTTTTCTCACCTCATGGATCAATAGTCCTCAAGCTTCTCGATGGAAAAGTCTCAAAACCTTAGCTGAACAACTAGCAGTAATAATAGGCAAACCTTCCCGAAAACTCTTTTCAGCCGTTAGGCAAATAGTCGTTTTCACACTCTTTGATTATTACATGCAGAGTGTCCCTCAGTTAGTCAAGGTTCTACCTATAACCAATGTTGTTCCTCCACCATTTAAACGAAAAAAGAAAGGAAGATTACCAATCATATTATTAATGAATAAAAACTATGTTATCACCCGCCAAGGGAATGCCCAAGAAGTGACTGCACAAATCCAGAAGCAAGGATGGACCGAACTCGGTTTTCCAAGTAAAGGAAAACAAAAATTAACTGCTCAAGTTCATTTTCCACCAAAAGTAGTAGAGTATCTCAATAATGGTGCTCACATCAAAGTCTTTCAAGTAACGAGTGGACAAGCGCCTAGGTTCAAACCTCGGGTAGATGTGGTACTAGAAGGAGTGCATGCTTGTTTCCGTTCAACTAGACTTCTCCACCACTATCTAAGAAATATTTCTGCAAAGAAAACATCCATCCTTGGAGTAGATATTAACCGATTAGGCCAATACATGATTACGTTTAACGCCCCTATCCCTCTCCCTCAAGATTTACTAGATTTAGCTGCACAGTATGAGCATCTCAGTACGAAAGTCTTAGACGAACTTAACAAAGGTTTACTCCGTAAACGAAAGGAGTATAACTCTCGAGGTAGTTGTAAACTCAAAGGCGAACTCAATCGAGTCTATACTCGTCGTCATCGTATCCTTCGCGAAATCACTCGTCTTCTCCCCCACTTTCTTGCTGCAGTGATGGTGAAAAAGAAGTGTCAAGTACTCAAGATTGAACGTTTAACTGTTGATCCCACTGGTACCAAAGGTGCTTTAGCTAAAGCAATTTACACCATGCCTGACAGTTTGTTTATTTACAAAAAGGCTGTGTGGTTAGCTTCTTTGGAGTTGGGCTATGATGTCCAGTTAGAATCCGTTCGTCCTTATCACACCAGTACCGTTCATTATGGGTGTGGAGGGGTACTTACTCGTCAAAAAGGGCTATATGATGTTGCTCCTTGTAAGAAATGTGGTCAACAGGTCAACACACACGATAATGCTGCTCATAACATTGCTTCTCTTCCAGGTACCCTCCTTCCTAACGATTCCTTCCCCTCACCGCACGTGTAGGGGACCCACTCAAACGACAGTTAAACGCCTTCTGGCAAGTTTAACCAAGTTTCATAACGTGCGTGTTGATTCACTTTTATAATTTAAACTTAATATTTAAACACAAAACATGCTGAATAGGTGCTAGGTGTTTTCTACTTCAACAAATGAGTTTACGAAGGTTTTTAAGGTACAATTTGTTCTAATTATTTGAAATTAATCTATAGAAATAGATTATCGAAATAAAGGTGTAAAATATGCCTATTCCAGATAGTGTCCTAGCAAAAGAATATAGTCTTGTAATGGAGAGAGCTTATGCTTTCGAGCCAAAAGATGGTGATCTAACAACTTGGAAAGGTTTTGTTCCAGTAATCACAAATGAAGGAGAAATATTCGTAGATGTTGAAATAAAATTACCAGAAAATTATCCCGAATCTCCTCCAGTAGTTCAAATTCTTAGTCCAATTACTCATCCAAATATGACCCCAGAAGGTATTCTCGAGATGAGAATGCTAGCACGTTGGAGAGACAGTTATCGCTTGTTCCAAGTTATAGTGGAATTACTAAGACTCTTCTCAAAAGTTCCTGCAAGATGTATTGAAGAAAAACCTCAAATTGTAGATTCTCAAGAACAACTTAATCCAATAATTACGCAGAAAGAGCAATTAGCTGTAATTCTTGAAGATAAGAAAAGAATCTTGAATGAAATTAAAGGCAAGAAATCTCAACATCTTACTAACAGAGCTCTAGAACAAGAAAAACAAAAACACCTTGATGACGAGATTTTGAATGTTGAAAGTGAACTTTTCGCAATTGAACAACAATTTGAAGATTACGATATTTCAAGTTTAGAATTTGCTAAAAGGTTCTATAATTTAAAGAAAAGACTATATCTCTTAGAGACTAAAGTGTAAGATTCATTTATTTTCTTCTTTTTCCTTATTTTTTTGTCTATCATTTTTCATGAGTCTTTTTGTTAAATAATACCATACACCTGTCCATAGGCCAATTAGGAGAAGACTAATCCCTACTTTCAATGCTGCAAACAAGAAATTTAATCCAGGTTTTGGGGAATCAGGGATTCTCATAATTCCTTCGCTAATCACTACACAAATGGCAATAAAAGTTCCAAAGACAAAGATTTCTAAACCTATTAACTTCGCAAGTCTTGGTGTAAGTCTAAAATAGCTCATTATTCCTGAACCAATGTTTTTTACAAAACTTGATACTGATTGAATAATACTCATGAAACTACCCCCGATAGATTGGTTAAAACAGCAATCACTATTGCAAGAATAGCACTTACAATTGCTAAAACATTGAATGTTTTTACAACATCCTTCTCATGAAGAGGCCCCTTTTGTATAACTAAACCTACTAGTGTGATTGGTGCCTTTCTATCTCTGGTTGATTCTATTTTCCAATCTTTAGTCATTTTTGTGGGGCGAGTCATTTCTCTTCTTTCCAATAACCCTTTAACACTACTAATAATTCCGAATGCATTCATGATGAAAGGTATCATGGCAATAATCACAACTACCTCTAACCTTCCCATCACTGCAATAGCACCTAAAGCTCCGCCAATTGCAAGACTCCCTGTATCTCCTCCAAAAACCTTCGCTGGATACCGATTAAAAATCCAAAATGCCAGTAGTGTACCAACCATGATTAAAACAAACACATATGTTAATCCTGAGTTATCCAATTGATCAAAACCATTACCAAAGACAATCATATTTGAAAAGAACACTGCAATCAGCACAATAATTGTAGTTGTAGCCATTGAACCATTAAATACATCTAACATATTGACTGAATTAGCTGGGACTGCAATAATAAATGGCAAAAGTACAATATAAGCAATAGTTAACCTTGTTTTTCCAATGAATGGTAAAATTGGTTCAGGTTTATATCTTTTAGATGTAATTATAGGAATTGAAGCAAATAAAAGTAGAAACGGTTTTAGTAATGCGCTTAAGTTGAAAATATCGTCAACTAATCCTATTAAACCTGCTATAGTAACTGTTATGCAAAATATTCCTATTGATAATCTTAATTCTGGGTCATTAACTAAAATAATCATTAACACCGAAGATAGTATAATGGCTATTAATATCACAATTCCTCCCCTTTCCGCAACCTTTGGCTTATCCTCTTTATGAATATCTACGCCACTGATCCCTCTTTTGTGCATCAGTTTTATATGAAGCGGCAACCCTAGCAAAGTAATGATAAAAGGGGTAATGAAGGATAAAATGTAAATAATGATTGGTGCTATAGTAGGAGCCATTAAGCAAAAATCTGTAAACGCTATATGAAATTTACTGTAGATTAGATTTACAAATCTTCCAATTTCTTCAAAGCTTTTAGAAGTTCAGCTTTGTCTCCACTTACAGCTTCTCCAAATAGTTCTGCTGATTTTTTCTCTTCTGGAGCTACAGCTTCTCCATCATCTGCCTTTGGTACTGGAAGTTGAACTGCTTGTGGTTGCTGTGTAGGCGAATCAACTTGTGATGGAGGCATTGGTATGCTACCCGATACTTCTTTAGAAATTGGGCTCACATCTCTTTCAGCTGGTTCAGTGACTTGAGTCGCAGGTTTAGGAAATGTTGCTGGTGATGGAATCTCGGGTTTTGCAGGTACAGCTGCGAGTTCTTGAGTTTCGATTAGTGAAACATCTGTTGGTTTTGGTATTTCAGGTAACTCTTTGGGTTCTGTTACAGTACTACTGATTGGAGATGGAGGTGTAGGTGCAGGTATTGATGGAGCTTCAACTGTTGGAGGTTCAGGTTGTTTTTCAACATCAGGTTCTAGTGCTGAGGTTATAACCTCTGGTGTAGGTGGTGGAGTTATGGGCGCTGTAGGCATTTCAATAACAGATTCAGGTTTTGTTTCTTTTTCTGCAATGTCTTTTAGAGCTTGAACGTCAGCTGGTTCAACTACTGCATCTTGTTGCACACTTCTAGTTGCTTCAATCAAAAGAATTCTTTCATTGAGACCATCCAATCTTTTTTCTAATCGAGAAACTTGATCTGGAGAACTAGGTGCCCCAACAGGAACTCCTGATTGCTCAAGTACAGATATTTTATTCTCTAAATTCTCTATTTTTTCTTTTAATGATACAACAACATTATCATAATCTTTGAATCTTTCTTGGACAGCTGAAACTATACTTTCGACCATGTTTTTTACCATGTTGACAGAATTCACCAATGATTTTACTTCATCTTTTGCCATCTTAAATCTACAAGTTACTTTTATTTTTATACATATAAAACCATTGCTAAAGGTAGGAGGTTCTAACTGTGGTCGTTTTAACGTTAATTGATGTTTGAAGGCTAAAAATGGTCTAAACAAATTTAATAGTTAATAACATATAAACTCCAATTTTCTCATCAGTTCTATAAAACTTCCAATAATTTTTATATCTATGGTTTTCCACTCCACTATACTTAGGTACAATGCAATTTCTAAAACACTTCTTTCATTATTGATGAGATTAATTGTGTCAAACATTAATCCCCCATAATTTGTCATCATACCTTGCGATAGCTTTTTGATATCCATAATCTGATTTTCAGAGAGTTTTATTTCATCTTTTAATGAATCTAGATCACTCATAGATCTGTAAATCATACTAGCATTAAATGGTCCTTTCCATAACCGCTTTGGTATCTTACCTAGTAGCTGTTGAGTTGTCTTACTTATTATTTCATCAGCTAATTCTCTCGTTAATGTATGAATTGAAGTCTCAAAATGATTTAGACCATTTCTTTGTAAATCACTTATTTTTGTATCCAAACCCCCAAATAGATTTTCAATCGATTGCAATCCCCTTCTTTCATACTTCAAATACGGTGGAAGAAGATTTCGAATCAGATATTCTCTTTCATCTTTTTCTCCCTTATCTAAATGGTTCAATATGTTTAATTCCTTTAATATCATATTGAGGAATGAACCCTTCCTTTTTTCTAATCCTTTAAGAAAACTACCTTGAATTTCTTTTGAAAATTTGTCTTTATAGCAACAAGAAATAACTGTACTTGTTGCAACAGATCCTACTCTCTTCAATGTTGTTTGATCTACTTTTTCGATTGTGTCAAGGTTTGTGTGATGAAAAGTATCGGGATGACCAAACATAACTGAGGGAATTCTTAGAGGTTCATCATTAAACAACAAATGGTCTGAACCACCCGCAAAAGGTTTAATTCTGTAATTCCAAGGAAACTGCCATCCTCCTTGTTCTATAGTTAGTGGATTGTCTTTGACATTTTCTATGCATTCTGATATTAAGTCATTAAGAAACGATGGTGTTGAAATGCTTGTTTTATTTACAGTAAAAGGAAAGCCTACAAGAGAAGGATGTTCTCCAACCATATCTAGATTAATACAGAAAATTGGTTTGAAATTTTTTCTTTTTTCCTGTTCTCCAATCCAGGGAATAGTTCCACTAAATTCCGGTACCCATAAGAATCTGATTGTACGTTCAGGATGGCCAATTTCTTTCTTTTCAATTAATGCATTAATTGTTCTATATATCTCAAACAATAATGCACTTCCTGATGCATTATCATTTGCTGAAGGAGCTGGATGACAGATGTGTGCGATAAGTATTATTTCTTCTTCTGGATAATTACTTCCTTCAATTTTAGTGGATAATACATGCATTTTTCCTTCATATAGTTCAGCTTTGATTTCTCCCCTTATCATAACTTTCTTTCCCTTATTCAAGAAATCAATAAGTTCCAAGGCTTGTTTTCTTGAAAGAGAAAATCCAAACGTTGACTTTTCAACATTTTCTGCATTAGGCCATAGACCTACATACTGTATCATTTCTTGATATCCTTGAGCTCTTTGTTCAGAAGGATATGCAATAATACCAATAGATCCATGTTTGGCTAATCTTTCAATCATTGTTCTTGGGCTTGCAGATGTTAAAACAACCTTCCCCCTTACATCAATGTCTTCAAAATCTTCTTCTTTACCTGCTCCAACATGAACTACCTCAGAAGTTAGATTTACTGATTTTGAATGAGTACAAACGCTCTCAGGAACTTCTGAAAAGCGACAGAGTACCTTTTTAATGGGTTCAACAAGATATAATGACCCATCCTCAATATCCCAAGAAATTGGTGTTTCCCATTCAGAATATCGCTTTGTACCGTCTGCTATGTATTCGTGAATATACGAATTCTCATCTCCAAGCTTTATTAGTTCTTTCTGTAGAAATTCAGCAGCTGTATGAAATTCCTTACTAGCTTGAATTCGATGATACAAGCTCAAGAAACTAGTCATCCGTTTTGTTTTTTCTCCGGATAATTCATGAGCGACCTTGTTAATAAGTTCCTGTAAATCCATAAAGAAAAAAAGAAAATCCTAATTATATCTCTTTTGTAGTCAGCTTAACAAATTCCTAAACTTGACATTTTTCACAATAGAAGGTACTTCTTTTATCTTGTACAATCCTTATGATTCTATTGCCACAGCTTTCACAATTACTCCCTGCTTTTGCATACACTTTATGCCAGTTCTGAGCAGAGCCTTCTTCTCCAGTAGATGTTCTATATGATTGTATTGAACTTCCCATGGATTTGACTGCTTTGCGAAGAATAATTGAAATTGAGCCCCCTAACCTTTCTATTTCTTCAGGTTTGAGTTTTTTTACTAATTTTAAGGGGGTTATTTTCGCTAATGCTAAAGATTCTGATTTGTAAATGTTCCCTATTCCTGCGATTAAACTTTGATCAAGAAGAATTCTTCCAATTTCTTTGTTTGCATTTTTTTTCAGTTTAAGTTTTTCAGCAAATGCTTCTTGAGGGAAGGGAACCTTCAGTCCATCGGGGCCTAAATTTCTAATAGGTAAATGATTCATTACATCTTGATAAGTATCATAAATTCTGAATTGCCCAAAATTTCTTGTGTCTTCAAAAATAGCTATCATATTTTCATTTTTAAACAGAATTTTTATCTTGAGGTGAATAATATGAGCTGGAACATCTTCTACTTCAGAGATAATCCAATGTCCAGACATTCCCAGATGATTTAGAATGACTTTAGGGAAATCAAAACCCCATATAAGAAATTTTCCCTTTCTTTCAATTTTTGTTATTGTTCTTCCAATAAACTCGTCGAATATTTTCTGCTTTCCTTTATATTTTTTGTATTTTTGTGAAAGTTTAGTCAATTCTATTTTCGCTATTTTTTTGCCTTCAAACCTTCTTAGAGAAAGTCTTGTGCATTCAACTTCTGGACCTTCTGGCATTTACATCATCAACTTAAGAATGTCTTTTTCAGCATGAGCTCTATTTTTTTCTGTGAGCTGATAAACAATTGTATCTAAACTATTTTTAATTTTACTAGTGAAATTATTATCTCTCATCATAATTGTGCCTAAAACACATTTCTGTTCTAAACATTTTACAACAAATTGTTTGAATTTAGAAGAAAAGAGTTCCATTTTTCCGATTTCATCTAAGATGATCAATTCATAACTTAACTCTTCCATATCCTGATTAACTTGATCAACAATCGTGTCAACATTTTTCAAATAAACACCATAGTTGGCTACACGATACAAACTTTGTCGATTTTCCTTTGAAGCTAATTGTAGCTTAAGACCTGAAAATGATTCAATATTAAACCCTGCTCTTCTATTGTTTAACTTAACCTCATTAGTGACAAATCCAACAACTTTTCTTTTTTTTGTTTCCACAATTCTATTAATTAAGGTGGTTTTTCCTACTCTTGGATATCCAGTTATCAAGATGTTTGGCATAATTATCCTCTATGAAATCTTATTTTATCTCTTTCTTTTCAAGTTCTCAATCTTGAAAAATCTTATAAATCTGGCTTTCATTGTTCTCAAAATCAGCGAAGTTAGTATGTTACAAGAGAGTGGTAAAAATGAGCCAAGATTTTAGAGGCGTTACAATAGATAGACGAATAGATTTACGAGGAAAGTCTATCGTTCGTTTTGAAAAACATGGGAGGCGATATGAATTACTTGTCAATCCTGAACCGGCTTGGAGGTTTTTACAAGGGGAAGAGGTTGAAATAGATGATATATTTGAAGTATTTGCAGTTTATGAAAATTTATCGCGGGGAGTTAAAGCAACAAAAGATGATTTAGAAGTTGCTTTTGAAGGACTGACAGAAAGAGAAATAGCAGTTAAAATTCTGAAAGAAGGCAAACTTCAATTAACTGCTGACCAGCGAAATGAAATTCTTAAAGAAAAGAGAATTGAAATTGTTGACTTCATTCATATTCACTGTATAAATCCGCGAGAAAATGTTCCTATCCCCAAGGATAGGATAGAAAAGGCCATTCTTGATTTAGGAGTTAATATTGATTACAAGGAAGAAGCAAAAAATCAAGCTTTAGAAATAATTAATCAACTAAAACCTGTTATGCCTATTCGACTGGAATCAGTTAAATTAGCATTAAAAATACCTCCAAATTATACTGGACCACTTTATGGTTTTATACTATCTGCAGGCAATTTAATTCAAGAAGAATGGTTATCTGATGGTAGTTTAGCTGTGGTGACCCAAATACCATCTGGAACTCAAGCAGATTTCTTGGAACAAGTAACTTCGAGAACTAAAGGAAAAGCGCAAGTCAAAATATTAGAAAGACTTGCTGAATAAATAAATAACAAAGATTGTGATTAATAATGTCCGTTATTAAAGTAAAGAATCATGAAATAGTTATTCCAGGTGATTTACTAGCAGAAGGCAATTTCAAATATGGCGAAGGCGTCATAAGAAAGGGAAATGTCTATTACTCTACACTTGTAGGTCTTTTTCAAGATAAAGGAGAGTTTATTCAAGTAAAATCTCTGAAAGGTAAATATATCCCTAGACCTGGAGATCTAGTAATCGGTAAGATAGTTGAAGTTGGATTAACTAATTGGATTGTTGATGTTGGCGCCCCTTATTCGGCGGTGTTACTAGCCAATAATGCAACAGAGAAACGATTTGATCCAGTTAAGGATGATACCAGAAAAATATTCGATATTGGGGATATTATTCTAACAAAAATTGCAAGTTTTGACAGAACCAGAGATCCTTCAATACTCACAAATGAGAGAGGTTTAGGAAAATTAAGAGGAGGAAGAGTGATTGAGATTGAAGCAGCACATATTCCTCGAGTTATTGGAAAGAAGGGCACTATGATTAATATGGTTAAAAGACTTACAAGAACACAAATTATAACAGGTCAAAATGGAAGAATTTGGATTCAAGGAAAGAAGCCTGAAGATGAAATAAAGGCTATTGAATCAATTACAAAAATAGAGTTAGAAGCACATACACAAGGATTAACTGACAGAATACGTGATATGCTATCTAACGGTCAAACAGAAAATGAGAAGTGATATTATGGCAGGAGATGGAACCGTCCAACTAATCGATGAAAAAGGAAAAAGAGTAGATGGACGAGATTTAGACGAATTACGTCCTTTAAGTATTAAAATTGGCGTATTAAAAAATGCAGATGGTTCTGCAGAAATTCGCATGGGAAAAAACATTATTGTTGCTGCGATCTACGGACCTAGAGAACTGCATCCAAAACACAGAGCATTACCAGATAGAGCATTAATTCAATGTTTTTATCGAATGTCAACTTTTTCAGTCAATGACAGAAAAAGCCCTGCTCCCTCAAGGAGAGAAAAGGAAATTTCTATGATTCTTGCAGATTCCTTATCTTCAGTTGTTCTAACAGAAAAGTATCCAAGAACAGCGATAGATGTATATATGCAAGTACTTCAAGCTGATGGTGGAACTCGTTGTGCAAGTTTAATAGCTGCTTCTGTTGCTCTAGCTGATGCTGGAGTTCCAATGAGAGGCATAGTTTCCTCAGTAGCAGCAGGGTTAATTAATGACAAAGTTGCTCTAGATCTATATGATTTAGAAGACCAAAAGGGATCGGGCGATATGCCTCTAGCATATGCTCCTACTTTAGATGAAATTTCTTTACTTCAACTAGATGGAGTCTTCACCATAGATCAATTTGAAGAAAGCTTAGATTTGGCTGTCAAAGGTGCAAAGGAAATATTTGAAATTCAAAAAAACGCCTTAAAACAGAAATATACAGATATTAGAGCTGAAGTCAAAGAAGTACCTAAAGCTAAAGTCAAAGAAGTACCTAAAGCTGAAGTCAAGGAAAAACCTAAAGCTGAAGTCAAGGAAAAACCT
>DXJF01000073.1 GCA_019057375.1 Candidatus Heimdallarchaeota archaeon | reverse complement strand
TTCCTTCACTTTTTCGCAGCGGTGTATTTTGACTCCTCTTGCATAGGAGAAGACTTTTATTTTCTTTTGATTCTTGTTTTTCATTGAGAATTGCAGATCCTTATCTAAAATCTTTACAGAAATATGGTAATTCATCTAAAGGATGGTCTGCAATCCTTGCACATCTTATACACGCATCCAATCATTCTGAACAGCTGTTTTCTTTCTGTCTTAGTTCAATTCCAAGTTTAGAAGACTTCTATCAAACTGACACTCAAACCATTATTTCTGAAAAGTACTACTCTTTAGACGAAACTCTATCATCTAAACTTCTTACTCCCTTTCACCTTTCCTTCTTTGATAAATCATCTAATTTCAGTAAGCAGATTGGACAGTTCTTCACTCCGTCTTACATATCTCGATTTATTGCTATGAATTCCTTAGCTCATTTTACTGATACTCTCCAAGGAGCATCCTTAGCAGATGAACTACCTGAAATGAAACTTGCAGATCTTGCTGTTGGAACAGGTAATTTACTTATTTCTCTTTTGTATCAAGTTCTTGAAAAGTTACAAACTTTGACTGATGACAAACAGAACTTACTTCATGATTTTCTATCCAATAATCTCTTTGGCTTTGATTTAGATCCTTTTGCTTTATTTATCAGCAAACTTCGAGTCTTACTCTTTTCTTCACATTTCCTTCCCAGTCATGATTTACCCAATTTAGAAGAGAACTTTTGTCTTGGTAATTCTCTATTGAAGAGTACAATCAATAATAATTCATCCACTCAAGCTGCATTCAAACCTGTCAAATTCTTCGATAAGAAAGATTCTCTTTATTTTGACATAATTGTTTCTAATCCTCCTTACATGTCCTATGGATTAAGAGAGGCTCAAAAATATCATCCCAAATTCAAGCAATATTTACGAAAATACTTCCAGTCAGCTGAATACAAGCTTAGTCTCTATCCAATATTCATTGAAAGATCTTTAGAGTTGCTTAAAGATGATGGAATTCTTGGAATTATCACACCTGATTCTCATCTTCTTGGACGCTATTATTCTAAAATACGCTCATATATTCTCTCTAACTCTGAGATACTAGATATTTCTTTACTCGGATTTGAACCTTTCAAAGGAGCCACAATTGGCCGTCCTACTATATCTTTTCTCAAGAAAATAGCTAGAAAAATAGCTGTTAGCAACGATAAATCATTTCCTGTAAGATGGATCTCTTCCCAAGAGGATTTCATTAGAGAAAAATGGGAGGAATTCGGAAATTTTCAGAAAGATTTTCGTTCAACAGACCATAACCGATTTCACTTGTATTTCAATAAACAAGACAAAAAATTTGTAGAAGATTGGAAGGGAAAATGTCTTCAAAAAATCGAAGATGTTGTGACAGTCCATACGGGTGTTCGAAGTAAGATTGGTCAGAAGAAAATCATAAGTACCAGAAAAGAATCAGATACTTGGAAGCGAGGAATCATTTCAGGGGGTCAAGTAGAACCATTCCATTTGGAATACAGAAGACACTGGTTAAATATAGATTCATCTATTTTATGGTCTGGAGGATTTAATCCTGAAATTGTTGAAAATCCTAAGATTATCATGAGACAGACAGGATATTATATCAAAACAGCTGTTGATACTACTGGTTATTATCATCTCAACAATTGTCACTCAGTTTCTCCAAAAAATGAACAGACAAATCTTTTTGCATTAGCTGTTATTCTCAACTCTCCAGAGTTTAACAGAGTCTATAGTATTTTAAGCATGGAGATGGGTCGGTCATTAGCCCAGATAGATATAGACTTTTTACTAAAGATTCATATACCAAAATTAACAAAGAAAGAGGAAAAAAGACTAGAAGAATTCTACTTCAAACAGAAGGAAAACCAAGAACAAAAAAAGAAACTTCTTAGTTACTCAATTTTGGAAAATTGTTAGATTCTACAACGTTCTATGGAACATTTTAAATATACTCGTTCATGGGAGATGTGTGCTAGAAGTGGTAATTGTGAACATAGAGTTAAAACAAGCGTTTGAAGTCCTTTGTGAAGCTGCAAAAGATGCTAGTAAAGCTCTACTTGAAATAGTAGAGAATGGTTTTGAAAAATCATTCAAAGCTAATGATGATCCAGTTACAACCGGCGATTTAACTGTAAATACTATCTTACAAAACAGACTCTTTGAAGCTTTTCCGGAAATAGGTTGGTTATCTGAAGAAACTATGGATAACCCAGAAAGACTTACTAAAAATCTTGTCTGGATTGTTGATCCTATTGATGGAACTAAAGAATTTGTTGAGGGTATTCCTGAATATGCAATATCAGTTGCTTTAGTTAAGAATGGAAATCCAGTGATCGGTCTTATCTTGAATCCATTAACAGATGAACTCTATACAGCTATCAAAGGTATGGGAGCTTTTCTTAATGGTGAATCAATAACCGTTACAGAAAATCCTACTGACAACCCAGTTTTATTAGCAAGTAGATCTGAAACAAAACGAGGAGAATGGGAGCAATTCAAAGGATCAGCAGAGATTATCCCTACTGGATCAATAGCTTACAAGCTAGCACTTGTTGCAGCAGGAAAAGCTGATGGTACTTTTAGTCTTGGTCCTAAAAACGAATGGGACATCGCAGCAGGCCATCTACTAATTGAGGAAGCTGGTGGAAAAGTTTCTGACAAGTATGGTCAAGGTTTTAAATATAATCAAGAAAAAACCCTAGTTAATTCAATCGTAGGCACATCTAGTATAGCTTCACAAACGATATTTAATTTAATAGAAAATTCGAGGAATTGAAATGGTGGAAAACAACGGATTAATTGCACCCCATGGTGGAACATTAATTGATTTGATGATTATTGATGAGGCAGAACGTTATGACCTTGTCGAAAAAGCTAAAACAGTACCAAAATGGGAATTAGATGAACGTGGACTTGCAGACTTAGAATGTATAGCTACAGGTGTATACTCGCCCTTAACCGGTTTTACAGGAGAAGCTGATTATGACAGTATTTTGAAGAGTATGAGACTCTCTACAGGTATTGTTTGGCCCATCCCTATAACTTTACAAGTTACAGAGGATTTTGCAACACAACTTAAAGAAGGATCTGAAATCTCTTTGACTAAAGAAGATTCTCATTTAGCAATCCTGAAAGTTTCTAGTATTTATCGACCAGATAAAGCTGAAGAATCTAGACAAGTTTATGGTACTGACGATAAAGCTCATCCTGGTGTAGCAGCTCTCTATGACGGTGGTCCAGTCTATCTTGGTGGAGACATTCAAGTCTTTGCAGATATTCCTCATACAGAATTCTTTGAGTATAGATTCACACCAAAAATGACTAGAAAGGTCTTCACAGAAAAAGGATGGAAAACAGTTGTTGCTTTCCAAACAAGAAATCCTATTCACAGAGCACATGAACATCTACAGAAAGTAGCAATGGAATATGTTGATGGTCTGTTTGTCAACCCTCTTGTTGGAGCGACTAAAAGTGACGATATTCCATCTAATGTAAGAATGGAAACATACAATGTTATTCTGAACAGTTACTATCCTAAAGACAGAACTTTCTTAGGCGTCTATCCAGCCAACATGAGATATGCAGGACCTAAAGAAGCAGTACTACATGCAATCAGTAGACAGAATTATGGTTGCAGTCATATGATAATTGGGAGAGACCATGCAGGTGTTGGAAAGTATTACGGAACCTATGATGCTCAACTGATTTTCGATCAGTTTGCTAAAGTTGATTTGCTTATTACACCATTAAAATTCGAGCATGCTTTCTACTGTAAATTGTGTGAACAGATGGTAACTCAGAGAACTTGTCCTCATTCAAAAGAAGCACATGTTTTTCTTTCAGGTACTAAAGTTAGAGAAATGTTACAGAACAACGAGATGCTCCCAAGAGAATTCACTCGTCCTGAAGTAGCAATGATTCTTATTGATTCTGTAAACGGTAATAGAAGATATGAGCAACAGAAGGGTGTTTCAATGCTCTTTACTGGTTTATCAGGTGCTGGTAAAACAACCATCTCCAAAGCTCTTGCTAAAGAATTAAAGAAACGAGGATATAAAGTTGAGAGACTGGATGCAGACATTATTCGACAGAATCTTAGCAAAGGACTAGGTTTTAGTAAAGAAGACAGAGATGAAAATATCAGAAGAGTAGGATTTGTATGTCATTTGATGAGTCGCAATGGAGTTATTGCAATGATGGCCAACATCGCTCCCTACCGCTCTGTTCGTGAAGAAATTCGACAGCGCATTGGTGATTTCATGGAAGTATATGTTAATGCTTCTTTAGAAGCTTGTGAAGAACGTGACCTTAAAGGCTTATATGCTAAAGCCCGAGCAGGTGAGATTAAAGGATTTACAGGAATAGACGATCCCTATGAAGATCCTCAAGCTCCTGAAGTCATTTGCAATACAGATGACGAAACTGTCGAAGAGAGTGTCCAAAAGGTTCTAGATAAAATGGAAGAGTTAGGTTATATCAAACCAATAAAAATATTTGATCCTCTTTAATCTAATTTCCCTTCCTTTTTTCATTATTTCTAGAATTTATGAATTATGTGTCTAAGAAGTTCTCAATTTACATGATTTTTTTCTGTTCTTCTGAAGATTTCTATTACAATCTGGTTACATTCATCACAAATTAAGAGAAGTACACCTTCACAACCTTCAGTAGTTATATGCTGTAATTTTTTACACGTTGAACAATAAAGAATACAGAATTCGGTTAAATCTGCTTGTTTTATTAGTTCAAGTGCGTTGTTATTCCCAGGTATTATTGTAAATTTTTGAGTTTCTAACTCTTCATATATCTTTAATTTGTGTGCAATATCATGTAAATAGCCATCTTTATCGTTGTTAGGTAATTCTGAAAGGTGTTTTAAGAACAAGTATGTATCTTCTACCGTTTTATCACCTCACTTTCTTATTTACTTCTTTCTCTTCATCTAAGTATAGTTTAACTAGATTTCTAGAGATGTAATTTGAAAAATTCCTATATTTCTGAGGATCTTGATAAAAACCCCAGCTAGTTAATAGGATATTATCTATCCAATGGAATATTGTGGGCTGAAATTTCTCCATTAATCGTTGAATTTTCTCTTCCTCAATTTCAAAATCTTCATGAAAAACCAAAGCTATTCTATTTGTCAAATCTTGAGAAATTGACACTAATTTTTCTCTTCCTCTGTATAAGCTCCATCCCTCGAGAATGACTGAATCAATCCATTCTACTAAAATATCATGAATGCTTTCACAAAGATTTATTGTTTCATATTTGCTCGTTTATGTCACCCTTCTAACTATTTTCTTCTTCACTAAGATTTTCTCTCATACTTAGAAAAATCTACATACCCAATGAATGAACGATAGACAGAATGTAATTATTTGAAAACTCCTTTTCGTTTCACTTGTGTCAGCATTATTTTTCCATCTTCAAATAGGATCCATCTAAGTTTATCTCCATTTCTTAAACCTAATTCATCAACTATTTCCTTAGGAACTGTAGTTCTTCTCCTACTTTCTCTTATTGTAATTGAAGTCTCCGTTACGTAAACTACTTCATCAATGTCTATCTGTGTCATGTACAATTGTACGAATGTATCACATATAAGAATTTGGTTTTAAACCAATATATCCACGCCATACATAAATGTGAGATATACATGTATAACACATGTATTACACATATTGTATCCAATATAATAAATTTTGTTTTCCAAGGGTATTGGTTTTACACCAAATTTATAAACACCAGTAATATTCCTCCTTTATGAGTTGAACTGAGATGGCAGATGTAGTTTCTTTTTCTATAGGCTTTTATGTTCTGTTTGCAGTACTGGCACTGGTTTGTGAATATGTTGACTCTGCTTTGGGGGGTGGATATGGTACGATCCTCGTCCCTGTTCTTCTATCATTTAACGTAGACCTTGCTCTTCTTGTTCCTGCCGTTCTTTTCACAGAGATCTGGACGGGTTTCGGTTCTGCAGCTCTACATCATTATGTTGGAAATGTAGATTTTCATATTCGAGTCAAATCTAAAAACAAAGTTTTATCAAAGGAGACTCATACCGATGGAGGTGCAGTTTTAGATACAACTAATGAGAATATTAAGAATAGAAAGGAAAGGAGAATCGAAATTTCTAAAGATTTCAAGATTTCAGGTATTTTAGGTTTATCAGGTGTAGTTGGGGGCATTGCGGCTGCGTTTTTGGCAATCGCTATTAATGCAACTATCATAAAAACCTATGTTGGTGTTTTAGTTATACTTGTAGGTTTGTTAGTTTTTATGAAGTTAAAATGGAAATTCTCATGGTGGAAAATAACTGGAATAGGTCTTGTAGCGGCTTTCAATAAGGGATTAAGTGGAGGAGGGTATGGTCCGTTAATCAGTTCTGGTCAAATTATTGTTGACAGAGATCCTCGTAAAGCAGTTGCATCTACTTCTCTTTCCGAAGGAGTTGTTTGTGTTGCTGCTCTAATCATCTATTTTGCAGTTAGTGGGACTACACTTTCACCAAATTTTGGGTGGTTTGTCTTGGCACTTCTCATCGGAGCTCTTG
>DXJF01000013.1 GCA_019057375.1 Candidatus Heimdallarchaeota archaeon | reverse complement strand
TTCCTCTGTTTATTTTTGTAAATAGAACAATTAAGGAATTTTTCTATACCAAAGATTTCATCAAAATCGTAGGTGCAGAAATATATTATCGCTCAACACCACTTTTGATGACTGGATATAGGACAAAGAAAGGAAAAATACTAGTTAAAGAAGTAAGAAAATATGGTTTGTCACGGATTCCCAGAAAACTATCATTGGATATGTGGAGAAAATATAGAAATAAAGCTATGCTTGTGATTCAACTTCGAAGTGGAAAAGAATTTTTTGTTGGTGAGTTCATTTCTAATGAAGATCTATCAGAGATCATTCTTCACATCAAACATATGCACCCAAAAGCAAAGTTTTCTACAAACATAAGAGAAGAACTTCCTGAAATAGCTAAGAAAGAAAAGGAATTAGCGAAATCCAAGAAGATTAAGAAGTTAGAAGATATCGATGATGAACCCGAGGGTACAGGATATAGAAAACGTTGAGAAGAATATCCTAGCTTTTATTAATGAAATTCATAGATTGTAAATAGATGGCAACTAACAAATCAACAAGCTTTACCAGTGATAAAGGAAATATTGCCGTATTGGATTTTGGAGTGACATCACTTAAAATAGTGATAGTTGATCCCACTCATCCAGAAGAACCTTTCCATTCCCAAAGAATTTATTTTCCTTTAAAAATAAGAAAAGAGGAAGTAGAAGGAGATCTAAAGACTATCTTGCGCTCCTATGCTGATTATAATATCCGAAAGTTTATTTTAACTACTACTAGTCCTCTTTTTGCTTCAGCAAAAGAAACTGTGGAATTCATTATTAATTCAGTTACTAAATTCATACAACCTGCGAATATTGTTCTTTACACACATGATGAAGAATTTGTATCTATTAAACAAGCTTTAGAAAATCCTTCTAAAGTGGTTTCGGTTGGATGGAAGGCACTTGGAAAAGGATTATGGCAAATGATAAAGCAGGATGGTCTGATAGTTGACTTTTCAACACGAACAACAAGTTTCATCCCCATTCGAGAAGGAAAAATACTTTCTAATTCTAAATCAGACCATGATCGAATGATGAATGATGAATTGGTTTTTTTAGGATTGATGGAAACAAATGCAGCTTTTATCCAACCTACTTTCGAGTATAATGGAAAAACATTCAATCTCCCATTCGAAACTCATGCAATAACTGCGGACATTTTTACAATAACAGAGGATATACAACCATCTGATTATATTACAAATACACCAGATAAAAAAGCAAAATTCAAGGAAGATGCCTTGAATAGAGTAAAAAGCATGTTTTGCATTGTTGATGAAAAATTTGATGAACTAGACTTAATCAAGATTGCTCATTTATTAAAGGTGAAAATGCTTGAAAGAATCAATCAGATAATAAAAAGGAAGAAGGAAGAATATCAACTGAATAAAATTATTATAACAGGAATTGGGGCGAATATTCTTTATCAATATCTATTGGAGAAGAATGAATATAGTGATATAAGTAGAGCAGCAGATATTATTAAAACAGCAGAAATAAATCCATCATTTAGTTTAGCTTATATTTATGCTTCCAAAAAGATGATGACAAATGACTGAAAGAGTAGATCTAAGAAATAGGATTAACGTGATGTTATTTCACTTTGATCAAAGATTAGGACCTAGATTACTGTTCAATGTAGCTGAAATACAAGACCCTAGAATTACAGCTTCCTTAACAAGACTTATGGATTTTAATTTTCTTCAAGAAATGAAAGCAATTGTCAATGCAATGGCAAATGTTGTTTATTCAAGCATGTTTTTCTCAATACCAAATCCAATGGCGAGGGGAGGAGTTGAACAATTCATGATTTCATTTGTGATTTTTGACCCTACAATTACGGAATATCTTACAATATCATCGCTCGAAGAGGAAATGTCAAAAACAATAAGCAAACTCATGATGCTTTCTGAAATGTTTATTATCATAACATATTCTAATCCAATTTTAGATGATTTTCCTGAAATTGAAACTTGCTTGAACGCATTAAGAGACAATGCAATAAACATTTTTCAAGAAATATTCTATGGGCAATTTGAAGGCGCTAAGGACGCAACTTCTCAAATTCTCGGAAAAATAGGTTATGAAGCAGGAAAACAAGTCTTACAACAAGTTCATGAAGGGGAATTTGAAAACTTAAGGTCTTATTTAGATGCAATAGTACAATCTCCAATTATTTCTAGATGGGGAAATATCAACATACTTCATTTTGATCCAGGAGAGAAGGTAGCAACAGTCTCACTTGATAGTTCTATTTGGACAGAATCTTTAGGAGTAATTGCTACAAAGACTTGTGCTTTTGTTGAAGGTATGCTTGAAGCAGTCTTCAGTAAAATTCTAGATGAGCATATCATCTGTGATGAGATGAGATGTGCTTCTGAATACAGTTATGTAAAGGATTGTATTTTTCAAATAGCTCCTGGTGGATCAAATAGAGAAATCACTTCATATAGAGAAGATCAAACAATCAGGGAAATGGCTATAGAAGATAGAGAAAAAACAATAGAACTCATCAGAGATGATATAGGAGAACAGTTCTACTATGAATTTGATCCAATGATAAGACTAATTCAATTGTTTAACAAAGCACCATTCATATCCGATCATTTTATTCAAGAAACGGAAGAACAGGTTAAATTCCTTGTTGTTTGCAATTATTGGAGATACCCAAATGAAATAATCTGTAATTCCTGTGAAAAGTGGATTAAAGATTCAAGCAAAGTTACAATTAACTTGCTTAAGAGTAAACATAGAATATGTGAAATAACATATGAAACAGAAGAAAGTAAATGATGTTATTTTCAACTATTATCAAGATTCTGAATACAGTTTCTTAACATTGAGTTAATTTGAGGAGATTATTCTCTGAGCATAATCATAAATTAGAAGCTCATCACAGGCATAAGAATCAAGAAATTCTTTAGACCGTTCTAACCAGAGGGAGAGTAACTCTAAGTCTACAGATTGCATAGAAACAAGTGTTGAAAGAACTTTACAGGGGAGTCTAGAAGTCAAAAGAGGATTATCATTAACCTCCCATGCAAGTGAATAATAGCCCACAGCTAGATCTAAATCATCTTTTACAGTGTGTAAATTTCCTAAATAGAAATAGGAGAAGGAAGAGTGAGGTGAAGAGAGTGAAAGTTCCTGAAAAAACAATATCGCTGAATCAATATCTCCGTCTTGAATCAAATCTAAACCGACGCTAACTAATTTTTGATATTCAAAATCAAATAGTGAAAAAAATTGTTTTTGTTTTGTTTCCTGTTTTTTGAGATTAAGCATGATTACTTTCGATAAAGAGTCTAGAAGTTCAATATATAAACACCAAAGAAATTTGTTGCCGGTTCTAGATGAAATAGATATAAGTGTCTTAACAAAGTTCTAAATATTATGGCTCTTACAAAGAAAGCAATAATCTTAATTATAATAGTAAGTTCAGCAGTAGCTGTGACTGCAGTAGTTGTTCCAACAGCTGTAGTTATTGTTAATAAAAACTCAACAATTAATTTCACACTTCTATATAATGCTGGTGTAATGATAGAAGCAAAGGGTTTGAGAATTTACATTGATCCTTATAATTTGCCAAGTAATTATAGTGATTATCCTGCGGATGCAGTGCTCATAACTCACGATCATGGAGACCACTGTTCAACTACGATGTTACAGCTAATAGAAAAAGATGATACACAATTCTTCTTCCCAGAAATCATGACTAGCTTCATTACCGGATATAATGGAACAGGAGTAAAACCTGGAGACACTTTTAATATTGGACCTATTAAAATAACAGCCTTCTACATGTATACTTTTGCTCCTTTAGGTTATGTCTCTAGTCATCCTCAAGAGAGTAATTATACTAGCTACATAATAGATATTGATGGATTCACATTCTTCCATGCTGGAGATTCATCAAACATTCCAGAATATTCGCAGATAACTGACTTAATCAATGTTGCCCTGTTACCTTTAGGACCAGGATGTCAAACTATGGTAGATCAAGATGTTGTCAATGCTATCGATACAATAAATCCAGAATATTTCATACCTATTCATTATGCAGAAGGAGCGGATTTAATGTTTCTAAATAATTATGGCACAGCTGCAGAAAACTGTGGTTGTGAAATAGTTCATCTAAATTATTTTGAATCAACCAAATTCAAAATATAAACAACTCAAAGAGCAGAACTAGAAATTTATATTCCCTGCTCTTTTTTATTTTTCAAATACCAGTTATAAGTTTCTGTTAAAGCTTCTTTGAATGTTTTCTTACTAGTAACACCCAAAATGCTTTCGATTTTCTCTGTATTCACTATTCTAGTCTTGCCCATCTGATTAACTCTATATCTATTTAACAATGGTTTTTTCTTGAAAAGTTTCCATTGTAGCTCTCCAAAGAAGCCAATAAGCATAGCAATATTATAATTTAGGTTGAAAGAATTAAGCTTTGTTTTACATATTTTAGCAGCTGTTTCAAATAGTTCGTGTCTAGTAAGAATAAAACTAGTGTGATTAAATATTTCCCCTCTGGCCTTATCTACTTCTTCCATTTTTATCAAAGCATCAACAACATCTTCAAAATAGCTATAAGAAAAAATTACTTTTCCTTTGGTGATGAAGGGTATTTTAAGATTATTTTCGACTAAATTGAATACTGTTGGAGCCCAGTGATCTCCAGGACCAAAGATGATAGGAGGCCTTAATGCTGAAGCTTTAAATCCAAATTCCTCCGCATACTTGAATACTTCTTGTTCCCCCAAATACTTACTTTCTCTATATCCTGGAATTAAATCAACTCTGTATGTTTCATCGATTGGATAATCTGGGAATTTGAAGCCATAAACACCTAATGTAGACATATAGATGAATTTCCTTGAACCAGCTCTAATAAATTCATCAAGCAAATTCTTAGTTCCAATGTGATTAATTCTGTAAAAACTAGACATTGGTGCAAGATCATCTACAACAGCTGCTAAATGGTAAACTGATTCAACATCATCTAAACATCCTACCAAGCTTTCTTTCGAATCAAGATCCCCAAAGAAGAAATCTATATCATACTTATTTAATTCCTCACATTTCTCTTTTTCACCAGGAAGAACCAACCCTGATATTCTTTTGTTTGGGTATCTTTTCCTTATCTCCTTCACTAAATTAGTACCTAGGAAACCAGTTATACCTGTTATGAGTACTGACATGACAAATAGTTTAATCATCTTTCAGATTAAAAATACTTCTACCAACCAATCGTTTTACACAAAAAGAAGGAAGAAAAAGAATAAATTTTATTCCTTATTGAATATTTTTCGAAGACCAATCATAATAAGACCTTTATCTCTTAATTCTGCAACTATATTCTTCTTTTTAAAATGACCAAGAGAGTAAATTCATGCTTTTTAATTAATTATTATAAAAAAGACAAGGTTAGAAAAGATTATATAGTTCTATATAGTATAGTCCTATATCAAACTATATGTGATTAGAATGAAAAAAGGAGAAAAAATCAATTTGGCATTAGAAAAAAGCATGGAGTTAGTTAAAAGGAGTGAAATTGCTATGGTGGGTACAATAGGAGAGGATAGTTATCCAAACATTAAAGCAATGATAAACGCTAAATATAATGGCTTGAAGGAAATTTGGTTTTCAACCAATACTTCCTCAAAAAGAGTAACACAAATAAAACTAAACAAAAAAACTTGTGTTTATTTTGTTGACTTTGAAACTTGGGAAGGATTGATGCTTTTAGGAAGAACAGAAATTAAACGTGATAAAGAATCAAGAGAAATGTTGTGGGAAGATGGTTGTGAAAAATATTACCCTCTTGGTGTAGATGATCCTGATTATACTGTATTTCATTTTGTTGCCGAAGCAGGGAATTACTATCATAAACTAAGCAATGTTTCCTTTCTAATACCGGAAAATTTAGAATAAGAAAAAACTAGGATTATTGAAAACAATGAAAAATCAAAGAAAGGGTGGTTACCTTATTTCGAAGATTCATCAACTTTCAAGACGCATATTCACAAGAATACTTAAACAAAGTAAACTAGATAAGATTAATTCAGCACAAGGAAGAATTATGTTTCCTTTATGGAAAGAAGATGGAATATCAATAGTGAAACTTACAAAAGAAACAGCTCTAACTAAATCAACACTAACATCTATGTTAGATCGTCTTGAAGAAGCAGGATATTTGCAACGTGTTCCATGTAAAACAGATAGACGTAAAATACTCATCTATCTAACTGATGAAGGGAAAAAACTTCAGGAAAGATATCTAGGAGTATCAAGAGAGATGACAGATTTATTCTATGAAGGATTTACAAGCTCAGAGATAGATGTATTTGAAAGATATTTAGAAAGATTGCTTGAAAATCTTATGAAACACCAATAAAAATTCTTTAGATTTTAAAAAATAATGAAAGTAGGGTTAGTTTAACTCTATAATTTCTCCATCTTCTGTATAATCCATTTTGTTAGCAGCTGGAACTGGAGGTAATACAGGCATTAAGAACATTCTATTACAGATAGAAAATTTTTACTTTAAGCACAAACATTTATAATTTTATAATAACTAGCTTTGTTTTAAGTGAAAAAAAATGAACAAGAAGCTAGTATTTGGTATCATAGTTATTGTGGCTATACTTTCAACAAGTACTTTCAGAATACAACCAATCTTTGCTTCTAATTACACATACCAATTCACTAATCCTACAATTATGTCCTTAGTTCCACGAGATCCTATAGTAATTGTTAATGATGATAATTTCACAGATTATGGTTTTCTTGGATCTGGAACTTCAGGAGAACCATATATAATTGAAAATTATGAAATTATTACTTCTAGTGACACAGGTATTTATATTAATGGTACAACAAAACACTTTGTTGTTCGCAACTGTTATGTTCTTGCATATTGGGATGCTATAGTTATTGAACATGCAGCTGAAGGAACAGTTTCTATTACTAATACTACTTGCAGTAATAATAGAGGGGATGGAATTAGAGTATTCTATTCAAATAATGCAACCCTGACTAATAACATTTGCAACAATAATTATTATTGGAGAAGTAAAGGTATCTCGTTATCCCATTGTTTAGGATCTACAGTGATAAATAATACATGTAATATTAATGTTTGGTACGGTATTTTTGTACGGTATTCACCTGAAACCGTTTTAATAAACAATACTTGTCAAGCTAATGCTTTAGGTATTTTATTAGAATACTCCTTTAGAGCTTCTATAATTAATAGTATTTGTACGAATAACTATGCTGTTGGTATAAGGATAATGGATTCATCAAAGATTATTGTGACCAATAATGATTGCAGCAATAATGGGAATACTGGTTTAGCAATAACTAGTTCACCAGAAGCTGTGATAATCAATAATGTATGTAATAACAATTATTTATCACACGGTCTTTCTATGTACTATTCAGCTAGAGCGACACTGATTAACAACACTTGCAATAACAATAAATATCAGGGTATCTTTATATCAGGTTCAGCAGGATCGACTTTAATCAACAATACTATACAGAATAATGGTTTTTATGTCTCAGAAAATTCTATTGAATCTTACCTTAATTATACATTAGAGAACAACTTGGTAAATGGAAAGAAAATAGGTTTTTATATCAATCAAGATGGTTTGATTTTATCAGAACAAGGCTATGCACAATATATTCTGATTAATTGCTCAAAAGTAGTGATATGCAACCAAGAATTAACTAATACTGCTTTTGGTATAGATCTTAAATGGTGTGAAAAAGCAACAATAATCAACAATACATGTAATAATAATGATTATGAGAGCATTAATGTAGAAAATTCCACAAATGTTATGTTGATTAATAATATTTGCAATAATAATATGGATGGCATCTTTGTATCTTTTTCTTTCGAGATTATTCTGGAAAACAATACGTGCAGCTACAATTCCCATGATGGAATTTCTGTTGAATATACTACAGATGTAATGTTGCAAAACAACGCTTGCTTCAATAATGAGCGGGATGGTTTTCATTTATTAATTTCTGATGATGCATGGATATTGAACAATATGTGCAATGATAATCTAGAAGAGAATATTCATGTGCTAGCTTGTCCAGGAGTTGTATTGGAAAATAACGTATGTGGTGGAATCTATTTACGTTTTTCACCTAATGCTACACTAATAAACAATGTTTGTTATGACAATGATTGGGGGATTAGGGTAGAGCATTCTTCTTATATAGTTTTAATAGACAATATATGCCAAAATAACTATTTTGGAGGAATCCGCTTATATCACTCTTCATGGGCGACACTAATAAAAAACGTTTGTAACAATAATGATGATGGTATTTTAGTTCAAGGTTCATCATTTGTTACACTGACAAATAATACTTGCAATGAAAACAACTATGTAGGTATATATTTAGTAGGTTCCTCAAGTTCGTTAATTACTAATAACACATGTAAATACAACAACTGGGGAATCGGATTGATTAATTCCGATTCTTGTCTAGTAACATACAATCTTCTAAAGGAAAATGAAGAATATGGTATCGCTTTAGAATCTGGTTCTGAAAGTAACATTATACACCATAATATTTTCATATCTAACAATCTTGGAAGTACTTCTTATGCCTATGGAGGTACTTCTCAAGCTTATGATATGGGAACTAATAATACCTGGTATGAAGAAGAAACCAAAGAAGGCAATTTCTGGTATGATTGGGATAGTAAGAAACCTTATCCTGTCGATGGTAATGCAAACTCTACAGATCCTTACCCATTGAATGAAAACATGGAAAGGATAAATTATGGCTTCATGATATTAATTCCAGCAATTGTAGTATTATCCGTTACAGGAAAATATACTGTAAAAAAAGGAATTAAAAAAGTGAAAAAATAAAAGGTTTTAGGGTTAGTTTAACCCTATAATTTCTCCATCTTCTGTATAGTCCATTCTATTAGCAGCTGGAACAGGAGGTAAACCAGGCAGCAAGAACATGCTACCACAGACAGGGACAATAAAACGAGCACCAGTATAAAGACGAACTTCATCTACATTCAAAGTCCAACCTTTTGGAGCACCCATTAATCCAATTTCATCAGAAAGGCTAAGTTGGGTTTTAGCCATACAGAGAGGAAAATCAGAAAAACCTAGAGTTTCAATAACTTTGATGTCTTGATCAGCTTGGGGAGAATACTCAACATCTTTAGCACCATAGATCTTGGTAGCGATTTTTTCAATCTTGGTTTTAATAGAATCGGAAAACTCATAAGCGAATTTGACATCACCAGAACCTTTTTCGATGGCAGCAAGAACGGCTTCAGCGAGGTTGAGACCACCCTCGCCACCTTTCATGAAAACCTCACTTTCAGCAGCAGTGACGCCAAGAGATTCGCATTTCTGTTTGATCCAAGCCATTTCTTCATCATTGTCAAATGGGAAGCAGTTAATTGCAACAACATGATGGATTTTGAAATAATTGAAATCACTAACTTGACACTATAATTGCTGTATAAGGAACAAAAACAACAGAGAAGTAAATTTCTGCATATCTATCTGAGAAAACAAAAGTAATTTGATCTCCTACAATAAATGTCTGATTTATACTCCCAATAATTTCAAAATTTCCGTACCCTATAATAATAATTGAATGACCATTGTGAGGACTACCAATATGCGTCGTAATTGTATCAGATGAATTGAATATTGAAATGTTATTTATAGGATAATATGAATCATAAAAGGAATTGTTATCCGTATCAACCACTAACGATCTAATGTAAATAAGAGAACCTTGAGCTTCAAGAGGAACATTAGAAAAATTTATGGCGATAGAAACCTTAAAATTAAATGTTCCGTTTGATAAGAAATTTGCTTCGGTAATCAAACATTCTCTTTCTATTTGCATATCTAACCCAATTTTGGATTCTAAGGAGTAGAAATCACTTAAATCTACAAACAATGGTAGTGCAAAAAACGAGGAACAAAGAATCAAGGTTAGAAGAAAATAATTAGCAATTTGTATCGATAATTTTTTAGAAAAATTCCTTTTTGTAGAAACTTCATTTAACCTATCATGAGAGTTTGTGTGCCGTTTATCTTTTTTCTTCAATTTTCGAATATATTTGAGAGCTAGAATTGTGATAAAAAATAATAAAAAGGATTCAAACTCTACTTGAAATAATTTAACAAGAATTTCAATATTAAGATTACCCTCTAGAAGAAATAATGATCCGTAGAAAAAATAAAATAACCAAAGAATCACGCCGAAAGAGAGAAAAAGTAGAAATTTCTTCTTTGAATATTTGAAATCCTCTTTTCTAGAAAAGTTAAATGGTTCTTTTATATGGGTGAACATTATGAAAAATAATAAAATAAATGCATAAGAAGTAAAAACATAATACGCGGATAAAACAGGTTGACTATTGGTTTTCTTGTTTAGTGCAAACAAATAAGAAAAAATAACCATATTTCCATCACCTGATATAAACAAAGTAACAGGCATGAGTATCATGTAATATTTAATCACATCAACAGATTCTTTGCTAAAAGGGATTTGGTTATTATCCCTATTCATAAATGATTTGGTGGGAATAAACAATAGGAACAAACCCTGAAAAAGCAAGAGCAGCGCTACTATAAGTATTAATAATAGATAAGTTCTGGAAAAAATAACTTCAATAGAAACTATAGCTTCACTAACAGGAAGTGCATTCCAAAGACTTATTGTGCTAAATTTCAACGATGTACCGGTTATTAATAGATGTATAATGGTTCTAACCGCCAAATATATCGAAGTTAAGCCAGTTTTTCTAGGAAAGAATCTGCTGAAAACCAAATTGAGGAGAAAAATTATCAAAAATAATTCAAAAAAAAGTGCTACTGGATAATTTTTTGCTAAAAGTACCATGTCAGCTCTTCTAACGAGGAATTCGCTTGAATTTGTTGCAATTTGTGAAGCATCTAATAATAATGAATTTGTCGTCACATGTAGAATTTTCATCTGGGTAAGCACTATAGTGAAGGAGAAAATTATAATATTAATACATAAAAAAATAGTATTAGTAACTTTGTTCTCAAAAATTACTAAAAACTTAATTTTTTCGTTTTTGAAGAACTTACTCATTTTTATATTCCTTTCAATTTCTGAATAATAAACATTTTCAATAAAGGACAATTATATACTCAATTATTAACAAACTTGCTGATTTTATCTAGATAACATTTAAATATCTAAAAAAAAATAGCTCCTTTGCGTCAACATAATGTGACAATTGGAAGGTGAGAGTTTAATGGAAATGTTGACGTATAATTATTGAGTTGTTAAATATGGTAAAAATACAAAAAGTATATAGTATTATAGCCATTATTTTGGTGGTATCATCATCAATTATAATGGTAACAACCTTTGGAAACCAAGAACTAAAAAATCAAGATAATAATCAAATACAGATTGATATTTTCTTTGATAGTTCTACTCCAACAACTGAAAAATTGATGAAACAACTAAGCGATACTTTTGACAAAATTTCAGTATCCTATCAATGCAAAAGTGTAGAATTTTTAAATTTAGAAACTGCTACAACTAATTCAAAATATCAGATATATATCTTTCATGGAACTGATAAGGGAATTATGCTAAATCAAAAAATGTATACGTGGAATATCTTAAGTCAACTTTTCAATCAGGATGAAGAAAAACATCAATATTTGCTTTCTTGTTATTCCTCAAACATTAACAAATTCTTAGAAAATGATCTTTTTTCGCTAGATAAAGAAGTTGATTATATGTGTGCACATTTGAATTTCTTACTGGCATTCCAAGAAGATATGAGAGAAGACAATAT
>DXJF01000072.1 GCA_019057375.1 Candidatus Heimdallarchaeota archaeon | reverse complement strand
TCACAACTGGGAATTGAAAAAATCGCTCAGAATAACTATCCAATAATTGAAATTGAAAGGGAAGAGGATTTCTTCGAAATCATAGAGAAAGAAAAACCAGATATAATTATTTTAGATGTTCTTGATACAGATTTGGAATTTATGAAGAAAGTTAAGTTATACAATCGTTTCATAGTTTCAATAGAAGAACTAGGTGCAGGTCTTAGATATGCAGATGTTGTTTTCAATGCCATCTACGAATATGAAGCTTCAAGATCTTTAGACAACGTATATAGCGGATATCCATTTGTGTGCTTGAGGGATGAATTCTTTATTTTACCGTTCAAAACAATTGATGAAGACGTAAAAAATATTTTAATTACTTTTGGTGGTGTTGATCAGAATGACCTAACACATCAATGTCTTAATGTTTTTGAGAAATTAAACAATCCTAAAATTAGAATTACAATAATAACTGGTTTTGGATATCAGAATAAAGAAAAACTGCTATCAAAAATTGAGAAAATGGTGGAGAAGGGGTTTGAAATTGATTTCTTGCAGGATGTAAAATTCATATCTAAACATATGCATGAAGCTGATATTGTGATAACCTCTAATGGTAGAACTGTATTCGAAATTGCATCATTAGGAGTGCCAAGCATTTCTATCGCTCAAAATGAAAGAGAAACTCACCATACTTTTGCACAGCAAGCGGAAGGTGTGATATATCTGGGTTTATCAGATGAAACTACTGAAAATAAACTATTCGAAGTATTAGAGGATTTAATAAGTAATTCTGCTCAAAGAAAAAGAATGAATTTATCACTTTCAAAATATGATCTGTTAAATGGAATTAAAAGAGTAATAAGAATTATTTTTGATAAGTTTGAAGAGAAATTTCCTTCGAATCTGTTAAATACTTCCTAGAGATGTGAAAAATATGAAAGAAATCAAAATAGGTAACATTGTAATCAAAGAGGGAGACAAACCCTTCATTATAGCGGAAGCTGGTGTTAATTATGAGAATAATATGGATACTGCTAAAGAAATGGTAAAAGAAGCTGCTTTAGCAGGAGCAGATGCAATAAAGTTTCAAACATACAAAGCAGAAACATTAGCAGCAAAGGATTCCCCCGCATATTGGGATACAGATCAAACTCAAAGAGATTTCTTTAAACGCTATGATTCGTTTGGAGATGAAGATTATATTGAATTAGCTAAGGAAGCTGAAAAAAGAAAAATAGTCTTTATGTCTACACCTTTTGATAATGAAGCAGCAGACTTCCTTGATAAGCTAATGCCAATATACAAAATAGCTTCTGCAGATATAACTAATATCCCTTTTTTAAGGCACATAGCTAAGAAGAACAAACCTATTCTTCTTTCAACTGGTGCATCAACTATTGGAGAAATAGAGAGTGCTATTATTGAAATCAAGAAAATCAATGACGTACCTATCGTTCCTCTTCACTGCATTCTCAGCTATCCAACTAGTTACGAAGATGCCAATTTAAATATGATAAAACACCTAAAAACAATTTTCCCCCAACATCTAGTAGGATATTCTGATCACACTAAACCAGATAAAGGAATGTCTATTTTGGTGACTGCTTATTTGAAGGGAGCTTCTATATTAGAAAAACATTTTACGCTTGACAAAACACTCCCAGGTAATGATCATTATCATGCAATGGATCCAGATGATCTCAAACTATTAAATGAGAACTTAGATATAGTTTCTCGAAGTTTGGGTAGTAAACTTAAACATGTTATTGAAGCTGAAAAGCCAGCACGATCTAATGCTAGAAGGTCATTAGTTGCAAAAAGATCTATGAAAGCAGGAACAATCTTAACTCAGCAAGACATAACCACAAAGAGGCCAGGAAAAGGAATAAGCCCTTTACACTATGATTTAGTAATTGGTAAGAAGCTTCTGAAAGACATAGATGAGGATGAGATCTTCTATTGGGAATATCTCATGGAAGAATGATAACAAAATTCATTTAATTTTACTTTCCAGTTTTATTTGGTAAAACTCCTTTGAGATAATTCCTGAAAAGATCTACTACGAAAATTGAATCTTTCTTTGTTACCAGTTTTGTAAGAAATGTTAATCCTACAAATATTAGTGTACTAATTGAAAATGATACAGTAACATTCCATAAACCAAGAAAATCAAATGCAAAGAAGTACAATAAGGCACCGATTCCTGCTGAAACAATAAATAGAGAGATTATGTGGAAGATTTCTTTGATCTTGTAATTAATTTTGAAGTAATGCTGAGAAACTATGAAAAATCCAATGAGATATGTCGTTCTTCTTGTTAAAAATGCTAAGCTTAATCCAAATAAACCATTTATTGGAATAGTAAAGTAAGCCACAACTATTGATGCCCCCCAGCATAACGATCCTACTATCAAACTCCAGTATTGTTTAAAATACAAAGTATGTCCATACGTTACTAAAGACTGCAAATATTGGAAGTAAAGTGCGACTAATAGTATAGGTATAACAACAATAGCATCTAGATACTCTGATTTGGTGAAAAATTGTATTAACCATGGGGAGAAAGCCAATAATAAAGCCGCTAATGGAAAGAAAATTACACTAAAGAGTTTAGAAATAGTTCTCGTTAACTCTTGAATTTTTCCAAAATTTTTATTATCGAAATATTTGTAAACCACCGGTCTATACACTCTATTAAATAAATTACCTGCAATGGCTATTAAGTTTACAACAGTTAAAGCTCCATAACGATAGAGGGCAATGGTTTCTTGTCCTGCTGCAGGAGTAATTGCTACTCTTTCTAGATAAAGAAGTATTCCTAAATCGAAAACATTCCATATTATTCCGTTAATATAGAGAGGAAGAGAAAATTTCGCCATATTCTTTAATTCTGCAAAGGAAAATTTCCCTATTCCCACATCTTTAACTATCCTAAATCCACTGTAGAATGCAACAACAAACTCAGAAACTGCTAGAGAAGCAACCAAACCAAATACTCCCAATTTGAAAACTATTACAAACAAAATTCCAAATGGAATTTGTAGTAATACTCTCATTATGACAATTATTGCATAATATCTGCTATTTTGCAAAGATGTTGCAATTGTAAAGCTCATTGTGCTAAAGAATTGTGCAATAATAATTACTGCAATTAAAAATAGTAAGAAGAAGAAATTAGTCACATTTAGAAAACTTGGAGGTTTTCCAGCAACAAAATAGTATATGACTAAACCTAAAATTATCAATATTTCTGCAATGAGGAAAGAGATGAATCCTGTGGTTATAAAATTCCGGAGACGGTTAACATCCTTTCTTGTTTTATACAGAATTGCATATCTGTTCAAAGAACTAGGAAATCCTAGAGCTGCGTAGCTCATTATTAGAGCGGTCGCAGAGATAATAATTGTATATTGACCCAGATCTTTTTGGGTGAGAACATTAGTGAATATTTTAGTGAATGCAATTCCAAACATTTTTGCGGTCACAAAGGAAATTATGAAGGTAAAAAGGAACCTTGTGCTTTTCCCTTGGGTTAATAGAGATTTTTCCCGAGCATCACTCATTTTTTCATCATCTAATGCAAGAGAGGAAGAATTTTGTAATTATATAAAATTATCTAAAAAATAAATCAAATTGAAAATCATTTTAGTTTTTCGATGAAAGGCATTGTTACATTGTAATAGTTTTCTCTCATAAAATTGATGAACCCAAAGAAATCATCGAATTCATTTTCAAGTGATTTCTTGATGCTTGTCTTCAAATTTTTGATGACTTTTGGTTCATAAGCAGAAACATCTAACTTGTTATTTAGTGTTAGAGATAATCCTTTCCCTCTACCATCTTCATGCAATAGGAAGGAAGGTTTTCTGATACTTAGAAAATAAATGTGACTGTGAACTCTATATCCTACATGTAAATCATAATCTCTATAATCTTCAATTTTATCAGAACCAAAAGAAACATCATGAACTTTAAATCCTAGACGTTTTGCATAAGTAGCTAAAAAACCATATGTATAACCGTACCGTCTTTTAGTGAATTGATCCCTCTTAATACCTCTGTGAAAACTGCATAGAACTTCTGCATCCGGAAACGTTCTTCTAATTAGATGAAACACTCTTAGAGTTTGATATGCATATCCTATCTGAGCTGGCGTTGTAATTACTATTTTCTTTACCTTGGTTGGTGGTATAAATTCCTTCTCAATATCGGGAATTGAATACCATGCAGGGCAACCTGTTAATACAACATTTTTCAAACTGTGTCTAGCTAGTAATTTCTGTGTTAAAATGTCTCTAACACTAGAAACTTCTATTTTAGAGTGAATATATTTGACTGCATTCAAAGACTCTTCTGTAAATTGAAATTCTTCCATGTTTATTGGCTTGCCACTCCACCCCAAACCAAATGGTATTACTGGAACTTCAAGTTTTTCTAAAGGATCAGTAAGCGGATAAGTTGCTCTATAGAAATTTCTACGATAACCAGGTCCCCCACAGATTATAATCCCTCTTGATGAGTTCACTAAATCTAATTTATCATCTAGTTTTTCCCATCTTTTTATAACAGTGAAATCATCATTTAGATGTTCTTCTAACAAAGATTTTGCTCGATTGAAAATTAAGAAATCCCCAGCGTTTTTTTTAGCTCCACTAAGCAAAATATACATTGAAAGGAAGTTTGTTCTTCATTTTATTAGTTTTATGGTAAGGTGGGTCGACAGATAGTTTAGAGCATATTAATTTGATTTCAGTTTGCTCTTATATCTTTCAAGAAAATATTCAACAGTATAAACTCTCCCTAGATTTGACTCTTTTAATCTCAAATTATTCAGCCTTTTACCGAAGATTTCAGTGAATTGAAATTCTCGCTCTAAATATTCTCTCCAAGGTTTTTCTGTTTCTACCTCAGGTTTTAAAGCTCTTTTCACTTTACTCTTACGTTTAAGTATATTTTTCAAAAGATTTTTTGTTTTAAAAATCAGATATTCATCTTTAATAAACAGTCTAATAGCAATTCTTAGAATGGGTCTCATTTTTTCTTTAATAGTTTTTTTTGGTGTAATGATATTCCTTTTTTCTTCATTCCAAACAAAATTATATCCATAATTTGATCGATAAGACGCAAATTCCTTGTCGAATTTTTCGATTATTTGCATCATAAATTTTTCATCATCTTTTTCTTTTCTACTGATCTTAAATAAAGAGGATGTTAATTCATAATCCAATAATGGATGAAAGCGATACCCATATCTGTTGAAAAAGGATATTCTACTCCCACCCCAATACATCATCTTAAGAAAATAATATATTCTTTCCAACTCTTCTCTATTAGGTTTCTTCTTCTTCTCACCTAGAAGAGTAAAGAATTTTTGCTTCAGTTTCTTTCGGTAGTTCTTATAATCCTTCTTCTTTAGTATAATTGGAATCGGATGTGCTGTATATTGTTTCGTCAATAAATAGTCAATAGTTTTAATATTTTTGTATTTTGAATCTCTATAAAGTTCTCCTCCATAACCTCCAACTACCAAATCGAATTTTTTAGTTTTTTTATCAAAAAGTACAGACGAATAATAACCCACAAAATTATCCCTTATAAGTTCATTTTTTTCAAAGGAGCTGAAAATTAATTTATTGAAATCAGAATCATCTGGTTCTCTTTGAAAATGAACGATTTCTCTACTTTCTTCTTTAGCAATTTCTATAGGAATAGCGGAGTCTAAAGGATCAATGGTATTTACATTTGTATTCAAAATGTGTTTTAACTTCATATTCTTAAAAATAGCACAAACTAACCTAGTATCATACCCTGCAGATAATTCCGCTGATAAAGAAATATCCATATCCTTAAAGATAACAAAATATTTTTTGATTTCTTCATAAATTGTATCAATAGTTATTTGTTTTTTTAATATTCTTTCTTTGAAATATTCTTTCGTCTGTATCATGTTTTTATTATCAAGCAAATGAATGCTCCCGAATTTTAGAAAATCTATTTCCTTTACTGGAGTCTTGAAAATGAAAGATTCAAACATCATAAATTCAACCAATTCTTGCTTGTTAATGGTAATTTGGTCTAGAATTTCGATAATAGAATAGAACGATGTTGAACAATAGATATTTTCATTATTTACAGAGTAGAAAGAGTGATAGGATCCAGTTTTATCTGTAATTATAGTAACTTTTCCATTTAAATAAAGGATTAAATTGAAATGTCCCATTACTTTGTTAAAAAGCTGAATATCTTGCTCTTTAAGGTAGCTTTCATATATCTCTTCTAAAGCTTCATAACCAAATTTATTGTTAAAAAAGAATGTACCAACACCTATTAAATAATCGTTATTTTTTTTGAAAATATGATTTGCTGTGGGGATATTTATTTTTTGAAAATGAAATAATTTATATCCTTCTAAATTTATAATGGTGTAGTTTTTCATTTCTTTTTTACTAAAAATTTCAATAATCTCTTTCTCTAATACTTTGTTTGTATTATTAGTTAGAAAGAAACCACCCATGAGGTGAACCTCTTCAGAAATATTTTAAACCTTTTTATGCTGTTTGATAGTTTGAAAGCTTTAAGAGCATTTCAGTTAAAACTTGCTTCAAAGCATTAGAGAACAAGAAATAAGGTTAATGCAAATTAAATCTTAACTTTCTGCTTCCATAAAAAAGATGATTTTACCATAATTATCTAAGTCATATAATTCATGATAAAATTTAGCTAAAGATATATCTGATTCAAACTGTTCTCCCCAGACTACTTCTGCAAAAGATTGAGCTCTTAATGGGTCAAGTGGGAATTCTTCAGGATTCATTATACTTCCATACTTAGGTATAATTCCTTCAGCAACCAAGTAATTTGGTTTACTGGTTTTAAACCAGTCAAAGATAGCCATAAACACTTCATCTTCAAGCGGGTTTTGAGCGAATATGAACAGTTTATTAACATTGATTTTTTTATCTTCTCCAACCATAGCTTTGAGATTTTCATCATCGATTTCTGTATACTCTGGTACATTAACTATCTGTTCTACTCGCTCTTTTTCGCTTTCAGCTTTTTCTCTGAAGTTCCAGTCTTCTGGAGCAATATTCAAAGCTTTATTGTAAGCTTCTAAAGCTTCATCGAATTTCACTTGTTTAACGAGTAAAACTGCATAATTTAACCATAAATCAGGATCTTCATTATTATCTTTCAAAAGAGTAAAAATAATGTGTGTTGCATCTTCATATGATTCGTTTTTACTTAGAACTGATGCAAGTTTGAGACCTGTTTGACAATCATCTGATTGGAGATCAAAAGCTCGTTGATAGTATTCAGCAGCTGAAACAAAATCATTTTTGCCATGGAAATACATATCACCTAATTTGGTAATAGTAGCAAAATGGTTCTCATCATATTGTAAAATAGGTTCAAGCTGTTGAATAGCTTCATCAAATTTACCTATCTTAGCGTAAAGGAGACCGAGATTGTACATAGAAACGACATTCTTTGGATCAATTTTCACAACGTTCTGATAAAATACAATTGTCTCTTCAATCATCTCTAGTTTCTGAGCAAGAGAACCAAGAACATTGAGGATATCTAAATCTTCAAAGGTAAGTTTTCCTGTTTCAATCCCTCCAGCAACTAAAACAAGTATCTTCTCCATAAATACTATCTCTTCAGATTCGAATTTATATTCCAAGAATTTCTTCCAATCCATCTCCTCTTCAACACCTATTGTTTCCATGAGGTGGTTGGTAAGAAAATTAAGAGTCTCTTCAATCATAGATCCAGCATAGGAAATAATTTCTTGGTCTTCCTCTTCCTTGATATTGTCAATAAGAATTTGGAGATTCTTATATGTGGAAGGTATAGGTGCTTCAGATAAATCTTCTAATTCGATTTCGTCTCTAGCTGCCTCCTCTGTAACTTCAGACGATTCCACGACTTCAGTTGGTTCCTTCATTCCTGGTGCCATAGGTATACTTCCAGTAGGTGCACCAAAAACAGCTCCTGGGGCCATAGGTGGAGGTTTAGCAATATAAATACCAGATGTAGAATCTTCATCACTAATTACTTCAGTGTGATCAAAACTAACAGGTGTAGAAGCAGGAGTTGGTACAGCAGGAGTGGGAATTACCGGTGTTGGCATTTCTCCTTCAGATTCAACTGTAGTCTCTACTTTTTCAAAAAGTTGATCTGTTAGAGGTTCTTCTGGTTGAGGTTCCTCTTCAGGTTCTAAAATATCTTCTAGAACGTCTTTGATTTGGATTAGAAGGCGTTCAGCTTTCTTCTGTACGCCTAATGTATCCGAAGTAGCGGCTTCTTGAATCACCGCCAAAGCTTCTTGTGATTCTCCAGCTAAAACAGCTAAAATATCTAGAGCGTTTATGCGAACTAAATCGTCAAGATCTTTGTTAACAAGATCAACTAAGTTTGAGAAAGCAAAGGAAGCTTCTAAGTCCAACTTCTTCATATCATGAAGGGCATCTAAGCGTTCAATTACATGTTTAGATTTTAGCTGCTTAAGAAACCGTTTTTGTTCTCCTTTAGATATCATGGTAATTCAATTCAACTTCTCTACAATAACATTATGAAAATTTTACTCTAAAAATTTATTGATAGTTAAATGCAAAAAAAGGTAAAAAAGGAGAAAAAAGGGGAAAATAATCATAAATTGAGCTTTAAGTGGTTCATAACATACCTGCAGTGCTCTCTAAGAGTAGTGCTAGGAACACTGAGGAAACGGGAAATTTCTTCTTTTGAGATTAATTGTTCTCCTAAGTATCTCTCGCCTACTAAATTGGTAGCTATGTATAAACAACTAACTGAGAAAACACTGGGCTTTCTTCCTTTAACCTTTATTTTACTGAGCTTAGTGGCTATTATTTCGATGGAAGTTATAAGTTTCTCATAAGCTAGATCATCATCACGATCAATATTTTCTAACCTCTGTCTAAGAACTTCATTAGATTTTAGCTGAGCTAAATACTTAGGAATGAATGATTCAGCTGAACTGTTTTTGTAAGACATGCCTGATTCTATTATGTAATCTCTGACAGCCTTAGAACTAAGTTTGGTCCCTGACTCTTTGAAAATACTAACTATGTCATTAATTGAACATGCCATTCCCCTATTTTTCATGTGTTTAATAGTCAAGGCAGTACATACTAGGAAAATATTAGTTACTTTGTTGCCTTTTCTCTTCTCAGCTGCATAGATTTTCTTTAGTTCGAACATTAAATCGTTTCTTCCATGCTCGGAAAAACCTAGACGAGTTAAGATTGATAATATACGTCCTTTGTTCTCTTCGACAGCGTCGTAGCTAGAGTTGGCCGCATTGTAAAGCCTTCTAAATTTATCTCTCATATCAGCGTTAGCGTCGAATACTCTGAATGAAGTTGAGACAGTATTCCTTCTGCTCTCTGGTGATCCCATCCTGCTGTCAGGGCCATCTACTCTATCAAGGAAGTGTGTACCTTCTAGAATTTTGTCAACAACTATCGAACAGTTACGACAAATTACATCTCCTCGCTGTGTGTCCGAAATAAACTCTATACCATTGCATTCAGGACATGAATATTGTTCTTGTTCTTGTATGATTGTACCAGACATTGCTTTCAAGTAGACTTCGCTGATTCACACTTATAAGTAATTAAGAGAGGCATGATTGAAACTATTGTAAGTGATTCTCTTTGCTCTTCTTCCCTCCGACACTAATGTTTACAGAGTTCTTTTTGAAAGTGAAAGTAAGTTTAAGAACTGTGAAAATACGTGGGACTATATCTGCTTTTTTCTTTTGAATCACATATCAATTTAATGACAATAGAGAATCAAGTCTAAGAGATAAAACACACTCGAAGAAAACAGAAGTATCTTACCACACAAAT
>DXJF01000071.1 GCA_019057375.1 Candidatus Heimdallarchaeota archaeon | reverse complement strand
TTTAAGTTAAACTTAGTAGTGTGAAAATATATGGATAAGGCAGAACGTTTAAAACAAATATTATGTTTAAGTTAAACTTAGTAGTGTGAAAATCTTTTAAGACAGCATTACATTTCGGACATCTATAAAGTTTAAGTTAAACTTAGTAGTGTGAAAATAATTAATCAAACACGATTACCGTCCAGAATGGGCTGATGAAAGTTTAAGTTAAACTTAGTAGTGAGAAAATGAAACTTTTGAAGTAGCTAGCTTAGGAAATTTCCTGTAATAAGTACTTTGCAGTATCCTGTAATCAGCAACATCTTCTTACAAGGAGGAAGCTCCAAGAAGAAGACCTTAATGCAAAGTTAATCATAAAATTAATAAAGATATAATCAAATAATTATGTGCAATCAGAGGAGGTTGTTTAATGAATGAAAGAATGAAGAATTATCCTAACATAAGTGAACTAGAAAAGGAAATCGAAAGAGTATGGGCTGTAAAAGTAAAGGAGGATTTGGAGAATAGAAATATAATGTATTATGAAGATACTTTAATTGCTTCATTTTATCACCATCTGAGGACCTTTATCGATAAATACCCAGGAACTAGACTGTTCTTAAAATACAAAGATCCAGATTATAATTATTTCTACGATTTAGTGATAATGAAGTCACAAGTAGCTTCAGAATGGGAAAATGAAGAATTTTGGTACCGAGATATAGGACGATTTTGGTTTGTTTTTGAGTTTAAGTTCCTACCAAAATTAAAAGATGAAGAAGCTCAAAAAGACATACAGAAGTTTCAATATCTAAAAAAACATGATAATGATATTAAAAGAGTATACTTCCTTAGTATTGATAAAAATACTGATTTCTACCGATTTGTTAACTACAGAGGAACATGGTATGAAAACTACTACAGAGAAGGAAGAGGAATTCCATCTGAAAAAAGGAAAGGAGAATGGGATTTTGAGATTATGCACTTATAATGTTGTTTCATCTAACTTTAGAAACAAAAAGTAATCTCAAATCATCCTACTTCTAGGAAGAGAGTAGGTTTTGCAGAATAAAGAAAATGATCACAAACTTAAAGAAATTTACATTAATTTCTTCTACTACATATAAGCTAATTATTTTTTATTTCTTTTCATGTAAGAACTCGATTGTTAGAAGAGATTTCCAATCTCTAGAGCATAGAAATGTGGTTTATTTATATCTTCTATTTTAAGTGTAGCGTAATACAAAGAATACGCTAAAATGGCGTCATAACACACTATCTATACTCTTAATTTCGGCATTAGAAGCCTACACATGTACAATTTAAAACTAGCGTGTAAAAAAAGATTTATATACTTTTATCACTGCTGTTATTTATGGTGACATTAAGTGTCAAAAAAGGAAACTATTCGGAAAGCTCTTCTAATACGTGAGGAAGAGAATTTGAAAGAACTTGTATCTTTAGCAAGTAAGGTTATTGGCATTACAGAAAATGGAGATATTCTTCTTAAAATTCAAGGGAAGGAGATAAGTCTCAAAGAAAAGATCCTGCTTCTACTTATTGGAAAGAAGTTTGCTCATGAAGCAGAACTATCAGATGACTGCGTTATTACCCTTGATGAAATTTCAAGAAACCTAAATGCTGATAAAAAAATCTCATCTGCTCGTATATCAGAACTAGTACGAGAAAGAAAGGTCAGATTTAAAGATAGAGGAAAATATGAAGTGGTTTTTTATGATATAAAGAGCTTTCTTGAGAATATAATTTCGAAACACATATAGGTGAATTCATGACATACAAGGAACAATTAAAAGAGCTATTATTTGATGATGAGGAGATTCTTCAAGATATAATTTTGAAGGTAGAACCACTACTTCAGATAAATAAAACTAATGGAGTTATAAAGTTCAAAATACCAGCAAAAACCCTTACTGATAAGCAAAATATACTACTGTATATTGTAGGTGCAAGATTTGCTCATGATCTAGGTTTAAGAGAAAAACCTGAGGTATCAAACCAGGAACTAATAGATTTTACAGGTAAAACCAAAGACACAATTAGTTCAAGATTATCTGAACTTAAAAGGAAGAAGAAATTATGTTCCTCTGAAAGAGGAAGATTCTTCATCAATCCAGTTGAAATAACTGAAGACATAAACAATATTAGTACTACTTTTAAGAAAAATAAGGATAAAGGTTAACAAACCCTAAAGGAGATGTAATAAATGAATCTTGAAAATCGGGAGAACGAAATGGAAGAGTTAGAAACTTTAAAACAGCAATTTATTGTGGATAGTTTTGTCTATAATACAACCAAAACAAAACAATATGTAATGCAAATATTAAAACACTGCAAGATAACTTCTGAAGGTAGAGTAATTATAGAAAATAAGAATCTTCAAAAGATTGATACAATTGCTTTAATAATCTTAGCTAGATATCTTGCAAACAGATTAGAAGGTAATATCAGCGAATCAATTACATTGAAGGAATTATATAAAATGACAAAATTAAGTGAATCAAGTGTTCGAGGTCATGTTTCAACATTATTTGATAGAAATTTCATTATTAAACCAAATGATGGTGTATATCAATTCAATCCTAGTAAAATTGAAGAATTTCTTGATAAAATAAATTCTGAATGATTAAATAGAGGTTAAAAATGTTATCCAAAAACACTGATGAAGACGAGGAAATTGGGACTTTTGATATTCCTAAAGAGATATCTGGTTTATTTCACAAACATTATGATGACATAATAGCTGATGATACTTTAACAAATTTGGATGTTTTATTGCTTTCTATTCATCTGATAGAATATAATATTGGTATTTCTGGAGCTGAATATAATAAATGCAAAAATGTGTTTAAATCTCTGGGAAGAAAAGAAGATGATTTCAGAAAATATGTTTTTGATGCAAAAAAGAAATCTTTCATTCTTGAGAAAAATGGAAAGTTAAAATTCATGAGTAAGGGATTAAAGAAGTTAAATCAAATAACTGGACAATTTGGAAAAAGACCAGTTTACATTTTTAAATCAGGAGAAAATTTTTCTGCTATCAAGTTCTTTGAAGATTTCCTAATTAATCAATGTGAGTGTGAGGAAATTTTATTGTGTGATTCCCATGTTTCTACGCAAACTCTGTTTCCTTTCATAGTGCTAAAGGATAAAATAAAAAGTTTGAAGATTCTAACAGCGAACATTTATAATAAGGAGAAATTTGATGATTATATAGAAAAAATGAAGAAAGAATCTGCTATTGAAGTCAGAGTGAAAATAAACAAGAAAATACATGATAGATTTATTATTTTTAAAGAAAATTGTTGGACAATTGGAAGTAGTATAAAAGACTTAGGAAACAAAGATACAATTATTAAGGAAATAAATGAAGTCATGAAATCTATGAAAGATCTCTTTTTTCAAAGGTGGAACGAAATCTAGAAAAGTATACTTTATTGAAACATGGATTTTGTAATTGCTTTATTTAAACATTAAGCTGTCCTAATAACTGTTGAAATCAATTTCTTAATGAATTGAATTTTTGAGAAGCAAATCACCATAGAATAATTTGGGAATTACAAATCGCTCAAAAGAGTGATTACTCTCTCCAAAAATAGTTTCTTTAATAGTTCATTCATTTCTTAGATTGGTTTATAGGAATTTTTTACTCATCCTTATATAATTACTTTCATGACTAACTTTATTGCAAATCTTAGAGGAACATAATAGTAATAGAAAAAGAAGACTCTGTCTATTTTTCTACAACAGCAATATCTAATCTTATCCAACAATCATCCCCTTTCATTTCAGAAAAAATAATTCTATAATCTATGGTAAATTCCAGGAAATAAATCTGTATAACATCCTTGATTCTAGCAAGTTCTAGTGTAACTCCATAGACTCCCTTTGCAACAAGAAAAACTTGAATAATGTCTTCCCAGGCTGGTGTCTTTTCAGAATATTCAGTAGAATCTTCCGGTAGTTTATTTGGATCTATCTGTAGTATATCTATATGATCTGGGCATATTGCTTTCAATTCAGCTTTGATTGCATCTTTGTTTTTTTCTAATAGATTTCTCATTAGATAGAATAGAATTCCTAAATTATAATTTTTTTGTAAAAACTTTCATAACATTTTTCCTAGTATCGTCATAAAAATTTGTTATTTAACAGCTGGTTTTTTTACACTATAGTGCAAAGAGATTTATTCATCTATACTATGAACCATGTTCTTATATCCTCTTCTTTGTTAATGATGCTTCAGAATTCAGATAAGAAGAAGTATTCAAAGAGTTTGGAAGCTCCAAGAAGAGGACCTTCAAGCAAGGTTAAACTATTTTTGAATTAAAGCTCTTAAGTTTCGAGAAAGAGACTTGATATATTCTGCTAACTCACTTTCTATAAGTTTGGTTTTAGTAATAAAAGGAAGTTCTTCAAATGGTATATCCTCTAAAATCAGTTTTGTTTCTTCTTCAGTAAATTCTAGTCCTTGTTCTATCCAATCCCTATGTTCTCTATTTAATGGACAAACCTTCTGACAAATCATACAACCCACCAAGCAGTTATTTTTTGATGATCTAACCAAGTAGGAAATGCAACTTCACTTGTTTTTTCATTTAGGAATGTTAAACACTTCTCAGCATTTAAGATAAATCGATCAGCTGATATTGCTCCAGTTGGACAGTTTCTAAAACATGCTTTACATTTCTCACACATTTCCATTAATTCGTATTCTTTCCAAGTATCTTCTTCACTCGGAACATCTGAATAAAAAGCAGATAACTTGTGAAAACTCCCCATGTCTGGTATATAGGTTATATTATTCCTTCCATATTTTGCTAATCCACTATGTACTGCTAAACTCTTAAAGGGTAAATATGCTTCCACTACTTGAAATCCGTCTGGTTTGAGAAGTGAATTAAGCAATTCCTCAATTTGAATGCTAATTTGATCATAGAATAAAAAAGTTGGTGGAAGAATTGTTGAAATTTTGTTACCTTCTAAGATAAATGTTACTTCATGTTGTGGAACAGGAACTGCAACAATAATAATTGATTTGGCTTCTTGGAAGAACTGCTTAAAATTAAAATTAAAGACTGATAACCTTTCCCGATAGAATTCTTCATCAAATATTCCTTGTTCAAAGTTTGTTTTAAATTCTAGTTCAATATCCTTAAGTCGACTAATAGGAAGAATAGAACCCTTAAAACCATTTTCTTCAACTTTTTGAAGAATCTCTCTAAACATTATCTAATCCTTTATTATCACATTTTTAAGCTTTTCTAGAATTAAAGTTAGGGAAAAAAAGAATCTCGCCTAAATAAGAAGTCTATCCTAGTTTGAATAAGAAGAGGTTTTTGTAGAGTTTGAACTTCCAGGAAATAGACCTTAAAGCCAAGTTTAATGAAAGAGACAGCTTTTCGCCTATAATACAAACTAGGTAATTGATTTAGCTAGTAATATAAATGTCTGTCACTAAAGTCAATGGACTATGAGAAATAGAAAGGAATCAGCAGTTGTAACTAAAGATTTAGTGAAAAACTTCGAATTACCTGATGGAAATAGTGTTCATGTTCTCACTGGCTTGAATCTGGAAATCGATCAAGGAGAATTCGTTGCTGTGATGGGGCCTTCAGGAAGTGGAAAATCTACTCTCGTCAATATTCTATCATCTTTAGAGTCTTTAACAGCTGGAGAAGTGAATATTGATGGAGTTCATATAAACAAACTGAAAACTTCTGAACTGCTTAATTTTCGAAGATCTCATTCAGCTATCATCTTTCAGAGTTTCGCTTTAATTGATTATTTAACAGCTTTAGAGAATGTCAAGCTTCCCTTGATAGTTAGAGGTGTTTCTCATAGCGATGCTGAAACAAAAGCACTACAATATTTAGAAGCTGTTGATTTGTATTCCCGTAAAGACCATCTTCCAGAAGAATTAAGTGGGGGGGAACAACAACGCGTTGCAATTGCACGAGCATTAGCTCATGAACCCAATATTATCTACGCTGATGAACCTACAGGAAACTTAGATGCAGTTACTGGAATGAAAATCATTCAACTTCTAAAGGATATCAGTCATAATATGGATATCACTGTTATTATTTGTACTCATGATCATAGAGCAGCAAGAGAAACAGACAGAGTCTATATACTTCAAGAGGGTAAAGTAATAGAAGAGAAATCAAATGAGATAAGGGAAAGAACATCTAAGAAGAGGAAATAAAATGAAAAAAATGAAAATAGGGAACCCCTTTTCATATATTGGTTACGCATTTCATTCTATAATTTCCCATAAAAGAAGGAATTTATCGATAGGAGCAGGGATAATTCTAGGTGCGGCAATTTTCTCAAGTATTTTCTTTTATGGAGCACAAGTAAACACTATTGCTGTTCAAGATATTGTAAATGATGTTGAAGCTGAAGTAATTTTTTATCCAAATGCAGCAATAAATACTTCAAAATCACCCACAGAATTAGCAGAATCAATTGAGGAGAATGAAGAATTTATTGATACAACGATTTTCTATGGTCAGGATTTTTCAGGGAAAATATATTATTTAACAGGTTTTTACTTGCTAGAAGATAATTCCACAGATATCATACATTTCCCCTGGGGAGAGAATTTTGAAGCAAATATATTTGATTCTACTGATCAAGAAGGAGAGTTAATTCAAGATCTTAAAATTATTCAAGGTGATCTCAATTTTGATAATAGAGGTTGTTTATTATCAGATAAGATTGCCCGTACATATGGTATTTCAGTTAATCAGACACTAAATTTCAATATGACTATTGGTCAAATTTTTATTCACCCTGATGGTTACACTTTCACTTCAATCTATTACTCTCTCATTAATCTTACAGTATCAGGATTCTTCCAATCAATTCTCTTTGATGATAGCGCTGTAATATTTTCAAGTGAGGATTTAGACACAGAACTAATAGATAGATTAACTGAATACAAACTCTATAGTTTTTTTACTAAATTGGATTATTCAAATTTACCTGTTAATGAATTACAGGAATTAAATAGGAAGATTGACAGTTTAGTAGAGAGAGTTGAAATCCAAAATGGAGGAGAGATATTAGGTATTAATATTGTTTCTACTTGGCTTGGAGAAAATCAGATGAGAATTATTATAATGCAACTTATCGATACTATTCTCTATATCCCCGCAATATTTCTTTCTTTAATTCTCACAACTTCAGGAACTGAACTGTCCTTGCAGGAGAGAAAACACGAAATTGCTTCTTTAAAAGCACAAGGAGCAAGTCCAAAACAAGTCAAGCAAGTGATTTATACTGAAGTGATAATTATTGGATCAATTACCTCACTTATTGGTATTTTTTTGGGAACTTTAATCTCTTCACTTGTGCTATCTATTTCACGTTTTATGACTTTAGATTTTTCTACATTTGGTGAAGCTTTTCGAACAATAAGTTTAACTCCTCTTTCAATTCTAGGTACAATCTCAATTTCTATGGGGATATCTTTAATCACTTCATCAATAAAAACAAAAACCTTCATTTCTCAAGAAGTTGTTGAAGGCGGTACAATTGAGAAGAAGAAACCTAATCTCTTCAAACGAATATATGGTGATTTTATATTTTTCATCATTGGTTTATTAGGTGTTATTCTAAATCTCATCCAAGAATTTAATCCAGAGACATCATTTGGTTTTTCAACAGTTTTAATTCAATTTATATCTCCAATATTTCTGTGGTTTGGCGCTGCATTCATAGCAAGTCGAGTAGCAACAAAAATCCCAGAAATTCTAGATAAATTCATTATAAGATTTTTCAAGGATATTGGAATGTTAATTAAAGGAAGTCTAAGTAGAAGAAATCAGCATTATCCTCGGATAACTGTACTTCTTTGTTTATCTATTTCTTTAAGTGTATTAGCTGCGATTCAAGGATATACTGGAGATAATGCACTAAATAGACAAGCTGAATTCATTGTAGGAGGAGATCTGAAGGTAGAAATTTATACATCTTCACTCGTTCTATCCGAAACTAATTTCACAGGTTTTGAAGATCAGATAGAGTCAATTGTACCTATCTACTATGCAAATTTAAAACTCTCAATAGCTTCAAGTTATTATCGTACAGCTCATTGTTATGGTACGAATATTTCACTGTATAAGGAAAACGCTAATTGGCATAGGGATTCTCTTGTTGGTAATAAAAACTGGAAAGAAGGTTTATCTCCTCTAGAGGATAATCCTACCAATACAATTGCTGTAAATGAGGAAACTAAAGAACTTATAGAGGTAACACAAAATTCCACACTTAGCTTTGCTAGCAGAGGTTCATATTTACCAACAGCTTCTGCCGTTGCGGAGGTTTTTTTCAATCATATACCAGCAATAGAAAATGTTGATCAATATTCGAATGATTTAAATGTTTTAACAGATACTGAATTCTTACTAACTAATTTCTTGAATGACACTAGATTAATTCGTGCGATTATCAATCTTAAACCTGGTATTGATCCTGCTTCTAACAATTTACAAACAGAACTGCTAAATTCATTTGAGTGGATAAGTGAAGTTTATACTTATGATGACGTACTTAAGGAAGTGGAAGATTCTCAAGGTAGATTCTATGGTATACCAGGATTATTATCTATTGATTATATTATTTCCATTTCAGCAATAATAATCGGGATATCCATTTTTATGTTTATGATTATAAACAAAAGAAGAAAGGAATTTGCAATTTTGATTGCAGAAGGAACTTCAAAGAAGCAGTTAATCAAATTAGTCTTATGTGAAATTATGTCTTTAGCAATATTCTCAACATTATTTGGATTTGTTATAGGATTCTTATCAGCTTACCAGTTCAATAGTTTCTTTGATGTTTTTGATTTAGCCACATTTAACAGACTGTTATACATACCAGTTACATCTCTTATTGTAACAGTAGTCATTTCGTTTATAGTAATAATATTGTCTGCTCTTATACCTGCAATTTTCGCTTCTAGAATTAATGTTGTTGAGGAGATGAGAACTCAATAGGTGATGATATGTCTAACAAAATGAAAACAAATAACTCTGAACCCCAACCTTTACCAGAAAATCTATCAAGCCAAATTATAGACGTTTATCATGTTTATGGATTGAAACTTCAGAATAAGGTAGTAGCTCTCAAAGGCGTATCTTTTGATATAAAGAAAGGTGAAATACTAGGCATTGTTGGACCTAGTGGTTCAGGCAAATCTACACTTCTACTTTCACTTGGAGGAATGTTGAAACCAACAGCGGGTAAAATCATTTATTCTGACGGTACCGATATATCAAAACTTCCTGAGGAAGAAATGCATAATTTCAGAAGAAACAATATTGGGTATGTTTTCCAAGAACATAATTTGATCAATCATCTATCAGCAGAAAAGAACATAGAAATGCCAATGAAACTTAATTCTGTTCCTCAAACAAAGAGAAAAGAAAAATCTAACGAACTTATGAAAAGATTAGACATTAGTCATAGAAAAAATCATACTCCTAATAGACTATCAGGTGGAGAAATACAACGTGTAGCAATTGCTAGAGCTTTAGCAAATGAACCCCAGTTAATATTGGCAGATGAACCAACAGGGAACTTAGATGCAGAAAATTCTTCACAGATTCTTGAGTTATTCAAAGACTTATCAAATGATATGGGAACGTCTTATCTTGTCTGTTCTCATGATCCTATAGTTGCCGAATATTCTGGGAGATCTTTGGAAATAAATGATGGAATCATTATAGGGGAACATGGTTTAGGTGTTAACTTAATGGATTTAGATAGTTCCAGATTGCTAGTTATGGATAATCAAAACAGAATTACTCTTCCGGAAAATGTAGTAGAAGAGGTCGAAGGTGCATTTTTATACACATGGAAGGTAAAGGATAAAGGAATCTTTTTGGAACCTCTAGGAATAGATACAACCATAGATAAACAGAAGATCAAGTATTGTCCGAATTGTAATTGTAAGATTCCTCCAAAAACATATTCATGTCCAAGATGTGGAGCTAAACTTACAAGAATTGTTCACTAAAGAAGCTATTAAACTCCAAGAAGGGGACCTTAAGACAAGGATAAAGAAATCGTCAGTCAACGTATTGAAATCTCTTTCTTTTCAAGAATATATATATGACAAACAATAAGCTTATTACATAAATAGGATAGAATTGAAAAATCGTCTTTTCAGTATTTATAAACGGAGGAATTGGTAGAGTTGGTAGTTCAATTGATATTGGTGATACACTTAATGGATAAGAATCTATGGAATTTGCTGATCCTTCTATCATATAAGTATAATTTTGTCCAATATTTGACCAGTAATTTCCCTCTTCAGAAATCACATCATACCATAAGTTACCTTCCCCGTCATCTTTAGCTTGAGAATGTTCATTGATATTGTTATCAACAAACGCGTTATGATGTACTGTATTGTTATAAGTCCCGTATCTTAAAAACAAACCATGTAAAGTGTTGCTTGAAAAGAAATTGTGTTTAATTTCACAATCTGCAGTTGCAGCTAAAGCTATTCCTCTATCATTCCTGAAACATGTATTGTTCCAAATATTAGAGTAATCAATTTCATATGCACTTAATCCTGAAAGAGTATTATTGAGTAATTGATTATCTGTAATTGAAGAAAATAAGGAATAATCAATAGAAATTCCAATCTTATTATAAACAACAAGATTATTTTCTATTGTTGTATTTTCTGATGATGTGATTCTAATACCCGCCATTTCATTGAACCAACATTCATTATCCATTACTTTACACTCAGTAGAATGTTCAATATGTATTCCTGCATACCAAGAATTTTCTAAGCAAATGTTTTTTTGAATCGTTATAGATTTTGAATATAAAACCTTAATTCCAATACTAGCATCGTAAATCTCTTGATTTTTCACTACAACATTTTCACAATCAATTAGAAATATTTGACCATATATTGGTTCTTCTAATATTATATCACTTTGGGATTCGATATATCCTAGAATTTTAGCATTAACACTATTACTTTCAAAAGAGTAAGACAAATAATCACCCTTATTGTTTTCGTAAATCGTTAATCCGTTATTTGTAAGTTCGTTGTGGGAAATGATTGATGAGTGTGAATAGCGTATCCAAATTCCATTATAGCCATTATTCTTGCAAGTATTATCTTCTACTCTTGTATTAGGAGAATTGTCTATATGAATTCCATCTTCTCTTTGACTATTTGAACATATATTGCCTTTTACTTCAGAATTTGCTGAATCAGAAATTGTTATTCCCATTACTCTATTATCTAAGCATTCATTATTATGAACCTTCGAAGTTGGTGAACTTTTAATTGAAATGCCATAGGTATTATTAATACAAGTATTTTGAATAATTGAAGATGAAGTTCGAATCTTTATTCCATAAACACTATTTCTACATTCATTATCTTCAATCAAAATTGTGTTTGAACTTACTGTATCATCAATTCTTATACCTGAATTTATTGATTCAGTGTAGCAACTTCGAATAGTAATATATTTTGATGTGCTTGATATTGAGATGGAATAATAATCATCAACAACTATGCGAAAGTTTTCTATGATGTACGGATTATCTATACTTCCATCCCCAGGAAATCCTAAAGTATCCAAATCTGAATCACTATCAATAATTATTGGATCATGGACTACAAGTATCGAAGAGTCTGTTAATGACATTTGAGCTAGTACACTATCACTTTTTTGTTCCTCAAAAGAAAATTGTGTACAAATTATAAAAGAAGACAGAATAGATAGAATAAGTATTATGAATATAATAGATTTCAAAACAAACTTTTTTTTGCTGGAGAAGAACATACAAATTCTATCTTATTTCAAAGATTAATATACTTTGTCTGACAAATTTAATCTCTTTTGAATTCAACCGATTATTTATTTTTTTATATCTAGAAATCTACTGTGCAAACTAAAATACAAATTCATGAATTTCTAGTACCTCCTACTTATGAGAAGTTGTTCTAGATTGCATCATAATGAAAAATGATCTTGTGGGAAAATTCTATCCACGAAATTCCCTAGATATATTAGGAAAACAATTAAGTCATTCTTTAGATTCTTTTAAGAATCTGTGATAATTTTTTTTCCTTGAACATTCAATAATACATCATCTCATTTTTTAGAAAGTGATACCTGTTGAGTAGAAAAAAATGAGAGTGAGTACAGTTGTAGGATAAGATATTTAAAGTAGGTATGATTAAAAATCGACAGTTAATATAGAGGTGTTATATTCTTGACTTATAGAGTTGGCATAGTAGGTACAGGAGCTATTGGATGGAGAATAATTAATGAAATGGAAGAACACAAAGATTATGAAGTTGCCGGGTTTGCAAAAACAAGCATAGGAGGCAGATTCAAAGATCTAATTTCTAAACATCCATTTTATGTTAGCAAGAACATTAACATGGAAAAATATTCTTTTGATGATATGCAGATTAGATTAAAAAGCAAAAAAGCTGATTTTGATAAGTATAATCCATCAGGACATCTAATTGATCTATTGTTAGAAGCGGATATAATTTTTGATGCAACTCCGAGTAAAATGGGAATTAATAATAAAATATTGTATGAACACAAAATTCTGAAACAAAAACGTGAAGAAATTGGCTTAAAACCGCTTAAAGTCATTTACCAAGGCGGTGAATCGCCAGAAGTTGCTGAATCTAGTTTTATAGCAAATCCTTGTTATGACAAGGTTAGTAATGAATCTCTAAATCAACGAGTTGTAAGTTGCAACACAACAGGAATGGGAAGACCACTATATTCTTTATTGCAAAACAAAAAGATTCCTGAAATAGACAGAGCTTACAACACATTGGTGAGAAGAAGCATAGATCCAAGTTCAAAAAAAGGAAGCTTTATTGATGCATTCAAAGCAGAGGCAAATTCCCATCACGGACATGACTTAAACACAATATACCCTAATTTGAAAATAGGAACAACAGCTTTTGCAGTTCCAATGTCGCATTTTCATGGACACTCGCTTACTGTTCTATTTAAAGACAATATTGAATCAGAAGATGTTGAAGAGTTATTAAGAAAAGACCCTAGAATAGCTGTAATTAACCCCCCTGGTTTATTCAGCGGAGATTTGTTTGAAATAAGCAGACAATTTTGGAACCAGGATTCATATGTTGTTGCAGCTCAAGTTAAAAAAATGTGTGACTTTGATGATTCTTTGGAAATACTTCTTGCTGTTCCTCAAGAAAGCATAGTAATTCCAGAAAGTATTGACTGTGCAAATGCACTATTGACTAACAAAAGCAAAAAACAATCAATGGACACTACTAATGATTTATTAGAAATTCCAAAAATCAAGCAACAATTAGAATATGAATTAACTCCTTAACCTGCAATCCCATATATTTCTCACAAATTTATACTTTATAAAGTGCAGTATTTTTCTTTTGTCTTGATATAAGAACTATTTATTTTTAAACAGATTTTTAAGGAATTCTTCTTCTAGATTACTTATTATCACCCAGTGATTCTTTCAGCACAATGCAATAGATTTTGTCTTATTTGTTGGTAAGGTATCTTCTTGTTTCCTCTTCTTTGTTGTATAATAGTACCTTTTCGGCAATGGAAATTAAGCAAACTTCCACTGGAGTTAAGAAAAACTCAGAACAACTTATTATTTCAAGTATTTGCGAATAAATACTTAGCCGATTCTTTAGATAGAGCAACTATTGTCAATATGGGTGGCGTTCCTAAAGGACCAGGAAATGCACTTGCATCACTTTCAAACAAATAATTTATTTTAGTTTCCTGATTGTCATCCACTACTTTTCCAATTGGAGTGGTACAACAAGGATGACCTGACTCATTTACACCCCTAGTTATAGTCTCTGGTTTTGCTCCTGAAGCAATCAATATCTTCTTGTTTATTTCATAAGCTTCATCTACGCTCTCTTGGTCTTTTTTAGTTAGAGATTTTTTTATAGATCCATCTGTTCTTACTTCTCCTGTTATTTCATCTCTAATCTTTGTCATCATCCCAATCAATCTTTTTGTTTTACTTTTCTAGCTTTCATTATTGTTTTTAGTTGATTTATTGTACCCAATTTGAAAGGTTCTCAGCTTCTCACACCATTACTTGAAAATAGAGATGTAAGTAATCAATAAAACTAAAAAAGCTGTAGAGAGAATCCAATACAGAATAAACAGTTTTTATTGAAAAAGATGTTCTATTGTCTATTGCTCTTATGGATGTTTACATAACCTCTTACTACATCTATAATATATTTCAATAAGAACAAAACTAATGAAACACTAAGAATCCAAGTCGTTGCTATAATTAATATCCAGCTTTCTTGAGACATAATGACACAGTTTCCTTGCTGATATGAAGCAAAATACTTTCTCCCTACTAGTGTTGTAATGAGAATAATAAATCTCAAAAAAATCAGGGGAAATGCATCAGAAATGAGTATCTTCTTAGTAAAGAATGGTTTTATGAAGCTTATAGTTGAAATTAGAAATATTGTAATAAGGAATAAAATTGTTGAATAATGGACATTGTAGACTAGTCCCCACGCACACCCTATATTTGTAAAAGGATAAACGATTGGTAAGGTATAAAAAAACAATATGATAACCACAACTAGCAGAGTTTCGTAAACGATAAATGCAAAAGTTTTCCACAATTTAGCTAGAAAAATCTTGAGATTGTGAAGTTTATACTTTTCTGGTTCGCAAAAACTTTGTTTCATTCTTCTTAGGATGAGGTAAATGAAAGGAAGTGCCAAGCAACATGGAAGAGCTATGAAAGAGTAAATCGATACCCAAATGCGATAATGAATACAGAACTTGTCAAACCAGTTAAACAAATAAAAAAGACCTAAGAGACTAAGAATTACATTCACTAAACGTTGATTCAAAAAAAGAATTTTCCTTCTTTTATCATGAATTTCATTAAATATAAAATAGATAAAAACTAAAATAGAGAAAACACAGAGTATTATAATAACTGAAATGTCAAAAACAGAAATCTTATACGGTATAAAAAACGCACATCCTACAGGTGTGACTCTTAGTATGAATTTCAAGAGGAAACTAGAAATTAATACTGTCAACACTAACTCCGCAATATTAGAGATTCCTTTGATTCTTCGAAACAATATTATTCCCACCTCTACTAAATATTCTAAAACACTCTAAACTTATTAAAATTATCTCTTGTTCATGAATTTGTATATTTATTCCTTCTGATTTTTTTCTCATTCATCTCCTATTTTCTCCATTCTTTCTCGAGGTTCTTAGCAAACCATTCTGCTACCCCCCTATATCCCCCTAGATCATCTGGCCATGGCCTTGATTATATTTTGCATACTCTGATTGCTCATGATCCATAGCTATTTCATGCTGTTCTTGCCAATCATCTGCTGTAAAGTTGCGAATAATGAGTCTCAAAAATACTTAATAACACGTTAATAGCATACTAAAATTGTAATATATAGCAGTTAATTTTAGGAATGAACTAAAGTGAAAAAAAACAATCTAAAAGTATCAATAATGTTAATTCTATCTCTCTTAATTCTTTATAATGTTGCATTAGATGCAGGAGTTAGTAACTCATCTGCTAAAACATCCTTGAGTTTCCCCTCAGATCAACCATCATTAGAAGATTTGATTGTACAGTCACCAATGACTATTGATTATGATTCTGATTTTGAATCTTATGGATTGCCTGGAGAAGGATCAGCTGTTGACCCTTATCGTATTGAAAATTACAATATCACAACTTCTGGTGATTATTGTCTTAATTTCGGTGGATATACTACTAAACATTTCATTATCCAAAATTGTTTTCTGAAGACAGACACAAACTATGCAATCTACTTAGGTAAATATCAGAACATGGCTGAAGAAACGGTAGTCATTCTCAATAATGTGATAATCTCAACAGGAAATGATGGTATTAAACTAAATGGAGGAATAAGCTCTGCAATTAATGATAACTATATAGTCTCCTTTACAGGTGGAATCGATATAAGAGAATCTGACTTCACTTACGTTAAGAATAATAAGATTGTTGCAGAACTTGGTATTCACATACTAGATTCTCATGGAGTTATAATACACAAAAATATACTCGACGAAACTACTGGGATAGGAATAAGTATAGAGAACTCAAATGGTACAAGCATCACTCATAATAATTGTTCAAATAATGTTGATACTGGAATTTTGGCCGAAAACAGCCTAGATTTAATTATTTCCAATAATTATCTAATTGGCAATTTCTTTGGCATGAGGATAGTGGGTTCATCAAATAGTTTAATCACTAACAATCACTTTGAATCTAGTACATCATATGGGCTAAGCATGTCTCTTTCCGTAGGAATTAACAAGATATATCATAATGCATTCTTTGATAATAATCTTGCTGGCAGTACAATTCAAGCGTTAGATGACGCTGGAGATCAATGGTATGATGAAGTGTTACTAGAGGGTAATTGGTGGGACGATTTTACTGGTTCAACTGGTAGTTCCTATACTATTGATGGTGCAGTAGGTTCTGAAGACCTTTATCCTTTAGGTTATGTTCCAGTGATTTTTGAATATATTAGTGGTTACTTGTCATTCGTCATGATTACTATATTCCTGGCAATACCATTAGCTGTATACATTAAGAAAAGGAAATAGATTCTTTTTTTCTCTATTTTCTAGGTTTACTCTTCTCCCTTTTTTTCCCTTTTTCATTTATTGCTTGCCTTATTTCACGAGCAGTTGATGAAATTCTGCAATTGCTCTCTTTCAGAATTTTAGTAATTCGAAGGTATTTTTCCAGAATGTAGCAGAGACTTAAGTTTATCATATTAAACTTTATAAGAATTCTTTAAGAAATCTACATATTTCTCCTTTAGCTTTGTCTACTTGTCTGTGAAGTAAGTGACCTCCTGATTCAAACTCAATAAGCTTACTGTTAGGTATTTTCTTAGATAGCGTTCTAGCACCAGAAATAACTGTAGCAGGGTCATCTGTGGCATTTAGAATAAGTGTTGGTGAAACAATTTTCTCATAAGTTAGGTTGTCGCAAATAGAAGGATTAGAGATAAAAGAATCAAAAATACAGCCCTTGCTTCTTTCTGTAACTGGAAGAACTGAAAAGAAAACTTCATCCATTAAACTCTTCTTTTCTTCTCTTGGTAATTCTTTCAGAATTGTTTTAGGAACAAACATTGAAAACATCATACTTCCAAACAATTTCAAGAAAAACCAATATAGAACGTTTGACTTAAAAATGAATTTAGGAGGAGCTCTAGGTTTGAAATCTAAAGGTGCATTTGCTGACTGGAGGATAATAGCACTACATAATTGTGGATACTTAATGGCAAACTGTAGAACTGAAGTACTTCCAGCTGAATTTGCGTACATAATTATATTGTCAATCTCCAAATGATCTAACAATTCCTTGAAGGCATCTGCTTGTAATTCTGCCGAGGGAATTTTTGGAATTGAAGATTTCAAATAACCAAATCTAGATACAAACAAGAATCTATAATTCTTATCAAAGAAATTGTTTGCCAGAAGGATGCCTTGATCTATTCCACCTGAATGACCGTGCGAAACAAGAACTGTTGACCCCTCTCCCTCTAACATATATTCTATGTCCCCTAGTTTGGATTTATAGATTTTGGATTTTATATTGTTAAGTTTCTTATAGCCTTGTTTTAGTTGTTTTCTATATCCACACATTAGTATTAGTTATCTAGAAAATCTATTTATAGATTCCTCATTATCTCTACATATCTGGAAAGAAAGAATAAACCAATTTATTGTTAAATGGACGAATGATTCTTATGAGAAGAAAGCTAAATGATTTGGAGTATCTTAATTTTTCAATAGGACAACCTTACAATTTAGTTGTAGTACTTAGAATCAAAGGGAAAATCTCTGAAGAAGAATTAAGTGGTGCTCTAAAGAAAGCTCAAGAGATGCATCCTTTACTAAAAGCTAGGGTGGAAATTGATGAAAATGAAGATTATTGGTTAACATCTGAAGAGGTTCAAGAGATACCATTTGTAACTGCCCAATACAAAAATGACACACATACTAACTCTCTATTTCTTGAAAATTTAGAAACTCCTTTCGATTATGAAAATATACATTTACCCTTATTCAGGACAACATTACTCACTTCTGAAGAGCAAACAGATTTAATTCTCTGTGGTCAGCATACGATTACTGATGGTCTGTCTATGGTTTTTCTTACTCGAGATCTTGTTCATTTCTTGAACTATCCTGATGCAGAAATTTCACCAATAACTTCTCCTTCAAAAGAAGAAGATATTTTTCCTTCTAAAATCAGAAGAAGAATTCCAAAAACAACTTTTCGTACCAAAATCTTCTTTTTCTTTATGAGAATATATTATTTCATCAAGTTTGGTAAGAAGAAAGAAGATGTCATACATGCAGATGAATACAAGAAAGATGATTTGAGATTAATAACATGGTATCTAGATGAAGAGGAAACTAACCAGTTTCTAAAATTGTGTAAAAAGAATAGACTAGCTGTTCATAGTGCAGTATGTACACTTTTTCTCCCAGAAATATCTACTATAAATAATCCAGTGAATCTTAGAGAGAGACTAGCTTTTCCAATAGGTGAAGCATTTGGACTTTACGCTGGAGGAACTGTCATAAGGAAGAAGTATAATGAGAGAAGAGATTTTTGGAAAAATGCAAAAAAATATCAGAGAAAATTATATTTTGGTTTACGAGACAAGAAGGTTTTCAAAATTCACAAAATGGTTCATACAGGTGTATCTCTCAAAATCCTTAATGAATTGGGTCCAATATTCATTGAAATAGCTGGGAATCAAGAAGCATTTGCAATAACAAATCTAGGTTCTTTAGATAGGATGGGGATCAAACTTGACTCAAAGAAATTCTCAATTGAATCTTTCTATGGAGCAGTTTCCTTTGCTATTGGTACAATTACTGTACTTGTCTATACCATGCGTGATAGAATGAATTTTCACTTTCACTTCCTTGAATCAAGGCATGATGAGAGAAGAATGAACATAATTGCAGAAAATGCTCAAAGAAGACTCAAAGATTTGTTAACTAAATCTATTAATGTTTAATAATCCTATTTTTAATTAATTTAATTCAACAAAAGAATTTATTTCTCAAATCCCTTTTCTACTAGTTCAGCTAACTCAGCTTTTTCTAGAATTTTTAATCCTGTTTCTTTTTCCTCTATTGATGGGGAACCTGCATTTTCGTTAGAGAAATTCTTCTCTCCTACAGACAACCTGCTTCCTAAGCTGATTTCTGATACCTTTAGAGCACTATTTCCTAAAATCCTTAATCGCATATGCTAAATCTCCTAAATAGAATCTCAATCCTATTATATTTTCTATAAAACTCTTATAAACCTTATTTCTATAAATTAACTGAATTCTATGACTGAATATTCTAACTAAAGGTATGAGACATATGAATCATATACAAATTCAAACTCAATTGTTAGATGAACAATTAAATGTTCAAGAACTAGCACATTTAACATGTAATCTTTGGAAAATTACAAAACCTGAAATCAATGCATCTATTGAAGGAATAGGAAATTGGATAAAGAATCTTGTTTTTGAAGAGATTCCTGTTATAGTGAAGGCTTACAAAGGAGAGAAATTAGTGGGGTGGATTCTTCTCTTTATACATGATTCCAAAAGGTTAGAGATTAATCCGTGGGCATTAGGAGGACACATTCATATCCTTCCTAATGAACCCAAAAGGTTGGAAATTGCACAACTCTTACTAAAAGAATGTATAAACTACGCATTACAAAATGATCACACAAGAATAGAATTGTGTTACGAGAAAAAGGATTCCTCAGAGAAATATCCCGTTGATCCTTCCATATATCCTCAGTGTAATCTTATGGAGGAAGATGAAATTGTTTTCATGTCTCTTAACTTAACAGATCAAGAACTTCTTGAAGTAGAATTTCCACAAGGAATAGAAACTATTCTCTTGAAAAATGCTGCTGATAATGACCTGTATACTTGTTTCTATGATTCCTTTAGTGAAAGTGGAGATAGGAATTTTCTTTCTGAAACAGATGAAGAAAGAAAAGAATATTTCGAAGAACATTTTGATAAGGAAGACAAAATGATAGATGATGCATCAATAGTACTTGTTGAAGGAACCAAAGTCATAGGTTTTACACTCGTTAAACCTACACATGGAGAAGGGAATGGTCATTTGTGGATTATGGGCGTCATTCCCGAATATAGAGGACGTCAACTAGGATCTAAACTGCTAAACCACGCAATTGTTACACTCAAGAAACAAGGATACAAAACTATGAGTCTTGTCGTTGATAGCGCTAATGAAGCTGCTCTAAAGTTATATGAGAAACACCATTTTGTCAAAGGATGGAAACGTATAACCCATGCTTGGAAAAAGAAAAAAATTGAAGGTGATGTGATCTGATGTTCTTTTGTTCTTCATTTTTTCTTAACTACTTTTTAG
>DXJF01000070.1 GCA_019057375.1 Candidatus Heimdallarchaeota archaeon | reverse complement strand
TTGTAGAATCTTCAGTGAACAATTTTTTATAGATAGCTAAGGATTCTTCCAACTCATCAACTCTTTGTTTTCCATTTGGAAAGGGATATCCATATGCTTTGTATTCTTCTTCATACCAACCAGCCCCTAACCATAGAAGAGCTCTTCCATCTGAAATATGATCTAGAGTACTAACCATCTTAGCTAGATATGCTGGATTTCGGAAGGAATTACAAAGAACAATATGACCCAATTTTATTTTCTTAGTTTCAATTGCTAAAGAGCTCATTAACATTAGAGCTTCTAAATAAGATTCTTTTTTCTCTTGCTTTTCATCAAAACCAATTAAATGGTCGTTAACATGAGCAGATTCAAAACCAAATTCTTCTGCTCGAATAGTTAAATCCCTTATCTCAGGATACGAATGAACTGTTCGAACATAGTAACCAAACTTCATGAATATTCCTAATAATAAGAATATTTAACACTTACTTGTGTTGTGATTTCTTAGGAAATATGCTTCATTTATTTTAAGAACCTACTAAAAGGAAACGATAAATTCTGTTCGAACATACTATTTTTATAGTTGAAGAAATCGGATGTATTCCAGCAAAAAAATCTCAAAATATCTATTTTCAAGCTCGCTTTGGCTGACCGCTTGTTAATATTCGAAACAGATTTTTGTGCAATCAATAACAACAAGTTTGAAGTGAAAAAAATTGAGTGAAGAAATCAAATTCATAAAAATAAGCGAATTATCTCCAAATATCAGAGATATAAATCTTGTCGCAAGAGTAATAGAATTAGGTGAAGTTCGTGAAGTAACCAGTAGAAATTCTGGTGAAGAACATCAAGTTATGGATGTTCTCATTGGAGATGACTCAGGTGTTGTTTATTTTTCTGCTTGGAATGAACAAATTGAGACAATCAAAAATGAAGAAACATACCAGTTTCGATCTGCAAAAACCATTCTTTTCCAAAAAAATATCCGATTATCCTTGGGTAGACAAGGTACTATTGAAGATTCAGAAGAAAAAATTGAAACTGTAGAGGAAACAAATAATGTATCTGCTGAAGAACATGATATTCCACGAAGATGGGATAGACCACAAGGTGGAAACAGAAGATACGATAGTAGAAGAGAATACTGATAAAGTAACTACACAATTCTCTCTTTCTTTATTTTTCAAATTTATTAACAAATATTATAATAGTAAGTGCTTCAACTAAATTTGAAGCTCAAGAAATTGTTTTAATTCTTCAGAAAATTCCTCGTGAGATTGCTCATTTATTGCTAGTAAATGACCCCATTCCTTAATCTTTTTATTCATGAAATCTTCAATTGCTTTTCTTTTCTCAAAAATGAAATAGTGTTCTCTTGGGAAGAAGATTAAAATCATACATGGTTGCATTCCTTTCAATCTAGGATCATTAGAATTAATATCTCTTATTCTGAAAAGATATGTTTCCATAAGATAATCAGTTTTATCTAAAACAGGAAAGGGTCCAAACAACCCAACTTGTTCTTCAAATCCCTGAATTACCCCGCTAAAGATGTACACTGTTAGTTTTACTATGATTTCTTCTAAGTTTTCACTCTTAGCAAAATCAAGATTATCTGTAGAGATAATCTCTCCACCTAAATCCCCAAATTTAACTATAGAACTTTGAACGGATTTTGTGATTTCTTTAACAGGAGTGCATGCTAGAACTTTTGCCTTATCTATCAAAGTAACATCTCTAATTATTTCAATGAATTTATCAATTTCATTTTCTTTATTAAAAACAGGAATAAACTGAATCTCAAGAAATAAATCTTCTCCCTTACTATCTTTTGTTTTACGAAAGACTTTGTGTGATTTTTTATCCTTAAATCCTATTGTTGCTGGGCAATCTGAGCAAGGTTCATTACCTTCCCCTTCTAAATAATGCCATCTATTAAAGCAATGTCTTTGAGTGTAGGAACCCACCAAATCTATTACCGTTTCATTTTCATATAATATCTTTCGTTCTATTGTCTGTACTGAAACACCAAAGGGGAGTTGATCAAGAACCCACAGATAATCCCCTTTTCCAGAAGTTTTAGAAACATCCTGGTTTGAACCCTTAGATGTCATATTTGTACAGAATCACTAAATGAGCTTATAAAATTTGACTTCTTTCAAAATGTAGTCAAGTTTTTCTCAAGAGTTGAAGTTTCAAAAATTACCATTATTGTTCATCTATTCTTCAATAAGTTTAAAATGGTTCATCAGTCTTTTAGAATGAAATTCATGGTTGATTTAAGAGAGAAAGAGAAGAAAGCAAATTCCTATCTAGGGGGTTTGAAAAACAAAATAACTTCAAACTTGATAGTTACAGTTATTATCTCAATTCTTATCTTAGTTTCAGCAATTCTTGTAAAGTTAGAGCTGTCTGGATGGATAATTAGTAATATTGGTTCAGCTTTTACTCATACCTTGAGTGAACCAATAAATGGAACAGTTTATTGGTATTTTGAAAACTATAATGATGCGGATTACTACTATGAAGCCTATTTAGATGCTTTCCGTGGTGGATGGAACCCATATAAAAGATATACAGACAGGCTTGATTTTTATGTATATGGACCTATTTTTATCTATGGTTTGTATTTTACATCTCTCTTGGTGCAGTTATTCAACCCAAGTATGACTTCAACTATTTTGATGGAGGAATCAGTTAAATGGACAGCGATCAATTTCGATTCTTTATCAGCAATTATGGTTTATCTTATAATTGTAAATTTTAGTTTTACGAAGGAAAGAAAGATCTACAAACATGTGCTTGGATTAATAGGTGCATTTGCTTTTATTTTCATGCCCTTCAATTTATTTTATGTTGACACTTATTATCTAAATATACCACAGATGACATTTTTCACATTAATTGGGTTTCTGTTAGTTATGAAGAAGAAATATAAGTTATCGGCATATTCTCTTACTTTAGCTTGGTTAACCAAACAAATGTCGTTATTTTTGATCATCCCAATATTCTCAATGATATGGAAAGAACATGATCTGAGAACAGCTGTTAAAAAATTTCTACGACCGTTCTTATTATCTACTCTTCTCTTCTCTATACCGTGGATATTCATAACTCCTATCCTATACATAGGAAGAATACTTGCAGCTGGAAGACCTCTCTGGTATGCAACTTTGGACCCTGCAGGAAATGCGCATGGTACAACACTTGCACATTCTATTTTATATGGAGAAGCAGAAGGTTTAGCACAATTTTATGTGTGGATTAACATACCAATGATACCATTTATTCTGTTCTATGGTTTTTCACTTTTTATAGGTCATTTTAATGGAAAGAAACTAGCCAATGATGATAAGATGTTTACTATTTATATTACTTGGGTAATCATGATTACTCATACTTTTATTTCACGAGGTTTATTCAAATATTATGACGCATTCTTTACACCATTCTTTATACTCTCAGCAATAGTCTTATTGAATACATTAATCGAAAAATTAAGAGATTATATCAGAAATAGAAAAAACAAAGATATCCTAACAAAGGAAGAAAATAGCAATTCGAGAAAATTTGGAAATGTAGGAATAAACTTGTTGGAAATTCTTAGTATACTGATTTTTACACTTGGATTATATTATTATAGTTGGATTATTATGATAAAAATTCGATTTTTACATCCATTCTTTCTGCTACTCTTAACAATGTTTATTTCTCTTCTTATTCCAGGAGGATATTATAAGGAAATAGGCAAAAAAACAAGCTACAAGCAATTGAAGCAAGATTTCAAGGATTTCTTTAAATATGTCAAACAAAGTATAATTAACTCATATAGAATTATAAAAAATGTAATTATTAGATTCTTCAAGAAGTTAAAATCTATTTTTACAAAAAAGTGAAAAAGTAAGTTAAAACTGTATTACTACTCTTCTATTAAATTCCCTTCTTGATCAAAGAATCTGTTTTTTCTAAAACTTGCAGTCATAAATTTCCAAAAGACTTTAACTGAATTTGCGAAATTTATGTTTTTGTTACTTTTGTTGATTTTCCTCATTTTTCTAGCCAAGTACTTCGCAACCTTATCAGGCTTTTCAGCTAAAATATTGAAAATCGAAACCGCTTCTTTAGGAACATTTGTTGATATTAAATCAGTAATAACTATTCCTGGGCTCATATGGTTGATAATGACATTGGTATCTTTAAGTTCCTGTGATAATGACTTTGTTAGTTGAGGTATAGATGCTTTTGTAGCTCCATATACAGCTAAATTAGGTGAAGCCATGCCGTTCGATCCCATACCAGCTAAATTGAAAACTTTCCCGTGTCCTTGTTTTATCATGTATTCTATAGCTGCCGCACAACCATTTAATGTTCCAACTAAATTAGTTTGTATAACCTGTTCAATTACTTCATTTTTCCAATCAGTTAGTTTACCATAAAAGGATCCATTTATTCCAGCATTGTTAATCCAAACATCAATTCCAGATATCTTTTCATCACTAAATTGTACAAGCGATTTAACATCCTCAATTTTGGTAACATCACAGACAGTTCCATGAACCTCAGTTTCAAGATTGAAACTCTTTATATTATTTACAGCAATATCAACAGCTTCTTGTTTTCTTGAAGATATAATTATCTGATCTCCATATTCAGCAAATCTTTTAGCCAATGCAAACCCTATACCCCTTGAGCTACCTGTTATAACTATTTTCATAAGAAGAAACAAGATAAATTCTTTTTAATGGTTTTTACAGTTACACTTTTGGTTTGTATGCAAAGCTATTTTTGTAATAGACTCAAAAATAAACTTCTTACAGAAATAACATCGCTTAAAAGCGTAAAATCGGAAGGAATTTTTTTTCTACAAAAATATGCAATCTCCAGATATCTTGTCGATAATATCATGTTATAAGAAGAACCCACCTTTTTAGAAACTATGCATGTTAATGTAGTTACTTATGTAAGGGTTAGTACTGCAGATCAAGAATCTGGCAGAGACACACAGTACGATGTAATAGATAAGAAAATCAACACTGTTGGATATAGACACGTTCTTGAAACATTCGTTGATGAAGATGTTTCTGGGGACAGTCATGTTCAAGAAAGACCTGGTTTTAAGAAGATGTTAGAATTTATCCAAATTCATAATACGCAGAGACCTGAAGATCCAATCAAAGAAGTCTGGGTACAAACACGTGACAGGATTTCTAGAGAAGTAGATATGTTAGGATATGCTTCTGTGCTCTTACGAAGCAAAGGAGTAGAGATTCGAGCAACTGAAGAATCTGATGAAATGCTTGTCACAAGAATATACGATCTTTTAGGAGAGGAGGAGCTAAAGAAATACAGACAGAAAAGAATGTATGGAATCAAAAGAAGGATACAAGATGAAAAAATAATGTCTCGTCCTCCTATAGGTTACAAGATAGAAAATGGTAAGCTGTTAATTGACGAAGAAATGCGACCTAAATTGGTTGAGATTTTCCAGATGTTTGAAGACAATGTCACTATGTCTACTATTAGCAATAAATATGACATTCCACGAAGTACTTTAGCCTATTTAAGAAAAAATCCTATTTATCGAACTGGTGAATACTTCTGGAAGGGGAGAGTCGTTTATCAAGTTGAACCAATAATAAAAGAAGGAGATGTAGAAGTCAGCGATGAAGACGACTTCTATAGCTAACCTACTTTTTCTTTCCTTTTAATTTTGTTTTTTTATTTTCCCAAAAATCTTATAAGTCTTCAAGGATTATTGTCTAGTTGAAAGAGCATGATGGGGAGTTTGAAGAAATTTACAGTAATTAGCCTTTCTTTTATTTTGCTCTTTTCATTCATTTTTCCTGTTGAATCAGCAAATTCTAATTTTCTTTATGGTGATATGGAAATTTCTGAATCAGGAGTGTTTATTAATATTGCAAGTGATCAAGATTTCATTAACTATAGTTTTTCAGGTTCAGGAACAGCTTTAGATCCATATTTAATTGAAAACTATGTAATTGACTCATTTGATTATGGTGTAGGAATACATGTTGAGGATACTACAAAACACTTTGTTATTAGAAACTGTTCAATTAAAGCCTTATGGACATGTATCTTTGTTCGTGATGTGGCAGATTATACTGTAACTATAACCAATAATAGTTTCAATACAATTTATTCACACCAATTATCTAGTAGAGGTTTAGATTTAAGAAGAACTAATGGTGCTTCAATAACAAATAATCTCTGTTTATATGAGTCTGTTAGTCATTTGGATGAATATGGCGATTTTGGTATTTATTTGGAATATACCAATAATACGTTAGTTGATAATAATATCTGTTTGAATCAAAGTGATAGTGGAATTTTTGGGGGGGGTGAAAATAACACTTTTACTAACAACTTATGTTCTTTCAATTTCTGGGGTTTAATGGTTGGAGGAAGAAATACTATCATAAAAAATAATATCATTACTAACAATATCGAAGGATTGGATACAGGCGGTGCTGAAGTAGTGATAGATAACAATACAATTGGATTCAATGAAAGAGATGGAATAATGATATATGGTATAGTTGATTCAGAAATTACAAACAATATAATTGAATTCAATGGATGGTGTGGAATTAGATCTTGGGATACGCACAGAAGTAAGTTTACCTACAATCTAATTAGAAACAATACTGAATATGGGGTTGCATTAGATGTTAACTCGAGATTCAATACTGTTCATCACAACTACTTCATTCATAATCATATAGAAGGAACATCACAAGCTTGCGATTCAGGAAGAGATAACTACTGGTATGATACTAAAACAAAAGAAGGCAATTACTGGTCTGATTTGGATCAAAATAGTACATATCATATCAATGGAAAAGCAGAAAACAATGACCTTTATCCCCTGAATGAAAATCTAGAAAGAACTTCTACTACAAAATTATATTATCTAGTAACAATGATTTTCTTGTTGGTAATCTTACTACATCTAAATAGAAGAAAAAAAATGAGGTTTTAATCTTAGAGTTATCTCTCTAGTTTAATTAATAAAATATCTCCCTGTAAATCTCTCATACACGCCTGGTAATTTACCTATTTTTTCCAGTCAAACAGCTTATAAGTGTGTATAAGTAGCATATTTATTTATTATCCTTAACGAAATAAGAACATCTGGATGTTTGCTAATGAAAGAGCAAGAAAAAGCAGATCAGCCTATAAAAACTCATTCAGTATTTATTTTTTCAGGATGCATTTTATTTATCATTGTCAGTTTTCTAAATATTGCGCATAATTTATATCTCAATAATTCAGACTATTATCAACTGATTGAATACATCCTTTTTGCATTTACCGCAATTAGTTTATTACCTATTGCATATGGAATATATTCTATTACCGATATCTATTTTGTTGATCATATTACAAAGATAGGGAAACAAACTGCTTTGTGGATGATGGCGTTTTCAGTAGCAGTACTCTCGGACATAGTATTTCTTGGATGGCCATTCTTAGCGGGATTAACTGGATATACAGTCATCCTAGGTAGGATTTTTGGTTTTTATTTGTTAAATAAGCTTTTAAGGAAAATCGATAGAATTTTTTCTCTAAAAATAGGAAGTGCTTTTTATTCAATTTATGCGTTTTTTTCAATTATAATCGCAGTTTTTAGTGCTATAGCAAATTATGTTGCTGATGAAGCGTTATATGCTTTCTTGGTCACATTCAATGGATTCGTTGAATCAGGATTGATGATTGTTGTAGGAATAAAACTAATAGTTGATATCTCAAGAATTCGAAAGTTTGTTCTAACTAAACCTCTCTTACCTTATGAAGCTAAAGTAGCATTCTTAGTTAAAGATAGAAGATTAAGAACCGAAATTCCTACTACTAAGGAACATATCCAATCTAGAACTTTTATTTCTCTTCTTCAACAGAAGACTAAATCTGTGGCAACAGAAGAAAAACAAAAGGAGCAGAAAGAAATAGAAGTGAAATTTAATCTAATTAATTGTCCTGTATGTGGTGAAAGAACTGATATGTTCTTAGAACATTGCATCCACTGCCAAGTTAACTTATTCACTCGAAAAAGAACCGCAACAAGTGAATATTCCGAGATTATTAGTTTAGAGGAGGAACCTAGAGGTTCAGTAAGAAGAGTTCTGTCAATTAGGAGAGAAAGAATTTTACAAGATTTGGTGGTAACAATTTTTCTTGTTACATTTGTTATTTATTCCTTTGATTCTAGTAATAAAACCCTCATTATCGTTTCGTGGCTCATAATTGCAATAATTGCAACTTATCTAATAATTAAGTATATTGTCCTTTTCTTCTTTGGAAAAGGTTATGCAGTCACTTCTCTTGTAAGCGATATAAGCTATCTATTTCTGTTCTTCCCAGGAATAATAATCCTTGTATCGTTTATTTTCACTACAATATTACATCAATTTATTCAAATTGATGACAATTTCTATAGACTGTTGAACCTTTCAATTATTGTTACATTGGAAATTATTGCAATTTATGTTGTCATAAATAGAAAGCTAGAAAGAGCAAATATGAATCTTCGAGATTACATAAAATATAAACTTAATTTTGATGCTAGAGCTGAAGAAATGAGGAAAGAGAAAGAGAGAATACAAAGAAAACGAACTAGTTTTGATAAACTAGACAAAATTGCTTCTCGTGTCGATAATCAGGTAGTGGAAAGAACAGTTACTTATGATAAATTCAATTTTAAAGAAAGATTAGAAGACTTAGGCAGTCCCTTAAAACAACAAGAGAAAAAAGAAAAAAACAAATAAAGACAAGAAATATTTAGTTCAAGGTATACTTTCCAGTAAAGCGTTCATAGACACCTGGTAGTTTGCCTATTTCTTGCAGATGAAGTAACCAAGCATGAGCCTCAGTTTCGACTTGGGGTTCCATTGCAGATCTATCGCCACCACCTGGTTGACCCATTTGCATTTGGAAAGGACCCCAAGGACCGATTCCCTGCATGAAACTTGCTTCTGCTAATACCACAGCTGCAAGATCTTTTAGATAAATTCCATCAGTTACATTGACTAAGCAGCGAGTAAAAGCTCTAACTAGCCAAGTAACATAATCGTTAATCCAGTTCCCCATCATGCGTTTGGCCATATTCATAGCCATTTTTCCCATTGGAAAATTAGTTTTATAGTTGTCAAGATCAAATCTGCTTAAAGCAAAAGGAATGAGTATTTGTTCTAATTCTTCAACTTCGTGTTCACTCATGAAATAGAATAAGATTTTCTTACTTATATATTATTCCACTCATTTAAAACCACAGCATGAATGAGCATGGCATTACTGGGAACAAATATTTATGTTTCCATTCTTCAGGAATTCTTATTCCAGTATGCTCTAGAAGATTTTCAACTTTAGAATAGCCAATAAGAATTTGAGATAGCTGATTTATTGATAGTTCTAGAATTTTCTCCTTGGCAATATTTTGCCCTTCGATTTTCGATGCTATACATTTACCGTTATTTATTTGTAAATTCCAAATACCACTATTTTTGGGAAGAACATTGTCCTTGATTTGAAAATATAGTTTTTCATTTAATACAGAGTGATAGTCTAATTGTTCGAAAGACTTCTTAACATCTAAAATTCTAAACATTGCTGGCCATTGACTAAATTTGTGAGTGTCCTTTACACCATCTAAATAACTTTCAATTTCCTCTTGAACTGGGAGAGTTAGTGTTATTTGATTTATGTCTGCTTCAAAATTTCTCAAGAAAGCAAGAAGATTATGTTTTGCATTTATATCTACATAAGCAAAATCCATTATTTGCATGTTGTGTTCCCATTCTTTTGCTTTTCTGAATTTTAAGGAAAGATAAGCGATAGGTTTTTCGTCTCGCTCCATAAGATATATTTTGAAATAACCCTGTAGTTCTCCTCTGAGTAACCAGGCATCAACATCTCCGATGACTCTTGTATATTTATTTAGTGCATTTTCAGCCACTTGAATCAGAGGTGCGAAATCCTTCTTATCTATTACTTCACTTATTTTGATATTATCTTCAAGCTTAAAACTTGATTTTATATCAATTGGTTTGAAATTGTAATGGATTGCTTTTTCAGCATTTTCAAATCCAAATTTCTGATAAAAACTATGATCAAAAGGCCAAAGAGCTGCAACAGGATAACCTTGATTTCTACTATCTATAATCAGTTTATTCATTAAGTCCTTAACATAACCTTTTCTTCTATGAACTGGATGAGTCATAACATAAGCCATTCCTGCACAGTCAAACAGTTTTTCTCTTATGAACATTTGAAATTTATATGAACCAGCAGCTGCTAGAAGAGTATTCTCTTCAAAAGCTCCTAACATTTTTAACTCTTTGATTCCTGCAAAGAATTTTTCCATTTCTTTGGTTGGTTCATGGAAGCATAATGCGGCTAACTTGACAGCTTGTTTTATATCTTCTGAATTTTTGAACTCTCTAATCATTATAGTTCACAAATCATTCATATAAAGTCTATTTCAAACTAGTGGTTAGTTACTAATATTTGAAGAAATTTTTCCTTTCTAGAATCAATCCAAAAAATGTTTTAAGGCTCTAATTCTTCTATGTCTCAATGCATTTATTTATTCGAACAAAGTTTTTAAAGAAGCTTTAAAGAGATTCAGACATGATAACAATAGATGTTCTCTGGGCAGCAGCAATAGGTTATCTTTTAGGTTCAATTCCAATTGCTTGGATTATAGTAAAGCTATGGTTAAGAATAGATATTCGAACTGTTGGTTCGAAAAATGTTGGTGGAAGAAACGTCATTCGAGCATTTCAAGCAGAAGGAAAATCAAAAGGGCTAGCTTATACTGTTGGAATAATTGAAGCTATACTTGATATGTTAAAGGGTTTCTTTGCTATGTGGTTAACTGTATACATCTCGTTCGCATTTAGTAATAGTGATCTCTGGGTGGTCGCTTTTGCTGGTCCAGCAGCAATTCTAGGTCATAATTGGCCCATATGGCTTTGGGGTCCAGGAGGAAAAGGTGTTGCATCTACCTTGGGTTCTATGATATTCTTTAATCCAATCTTTTTACCAGTATGGTTGGTACTTTATTTTATCTTGGGATCAGCCATCATGTATAGTGCAATAACATATTTAGTCAGTTTTGTCGTTATGGGTGTAATCTTCATCTTTTGGGGGGCACATATATGGACTTGGGTTTCACCAGCAACTGGTATTGCGGATTTGAATAATCCAGCTGTAACTGGAATTTTTGGTTGGGTAGCATTTGCTACAATGATAGCTATAACTCTAGTGGTTCTTTCAAGACAAGGAGAAAACTTCAGAAAGATTAAGACTGGTGAAGCTAAAAAGATGAAACTCTGGAAGATTTTCAAAGGAAAAGCAGATGAAGCTTTAAAATAGCTGACTCCTTCCTCTTTTTTCTTTCTTTTATGATATTTTTACAGCTAAGTGATTAGGAGAAAAAGATATCTTGGATACTTAAAAATAATCAAACAAAAATCTATTTTTCAATAATTTGATTACAACAAATTAGATATTATATTGAAGTAAATAATTTTATAAGTTACTTTAGTCACCTAATTATTATGAATAAAGCATTCAAACATGTTATAGCTACATTATTGTTAATTGTTTTATTTTCATTAAATTACAACTCTGCAGTGAGTAAACCTGATATAACTTTACCTCCTAGTACAAAAGTAAATGATGTAGGTTGGCATCTCCCTCAAATAAGCATTTATGGGGCTTGGGAGAAAACATATGGAAACGAAAATATAATTGTAGCAATAATCGATTCTGGAATAGACTTTTCACATCCACAATTGGAAGGAAAATCTTGGAATAATACAGATGAAATCCCAGATAATGGGATAGATGACGACAGTAATGGATACATTGATGACGTTGCAGGATGGGATTTTGTTTCCAACGACAGCATTCCTGGCCCAGAAGCTGCTGATCCCGTTCATTGGCATGCTACTTTCATTACAGGTATCATAGCCGCTCCACTTGATGGAATTGGTGTAGCAGGTGTTGCTCCTAATGTGACTATTATGGATATCAGAGTTCTTGATTCAGCAAATTATGCAGGAACAACTTTAGACGGATTCGGTGACGCCATACGTTATGCTGCTGAAAACGGTGCAGACATCATCAACTTAAGTCTTCATTATTATTCCGAAAGTGAGTTATACCATGATGACATCACATATGCTATAGATCAAAACATTCCTGTAGTTTCTGTTACAGGAAATACGCCCTTGTCATCTGGAGGTGGAAGATACTATCAATCATTTCCCGGAGGGTATGATAATGTAATCTCTGTTGGTGCAACCAGCTACTGGGGAGATGTAGCAGATTTCAGTAATTTTGGTCCATGGACTGAACTTGTTGCTCCCGTTGGTGATCAAGGAGTCAATAATATCAGAAGCACTTATCCTCCTGATGGTTATACAACTGGATGGGGTACATCTTTTGCATGCCCACAGGTTGTAGGGGTTATAGCTTTGATGAGATCCATTAACTATACTATGTCTGTTGGTGAGATAAGAGAGATTCTCCATGAAACCGCTGATGATTTAGGTGATGAAGGTAAGGATGATTATTTTGGGTATGGAATGGTAAATGCATCAGCAGCAGTTCTTGAAACATATTATAGAGTATTTGGCTATCCGACTACAAAAACTAGTGCACCATATGTTTTACTTAGTTTTGCTGTTCTAATCCTTATTGCCCTACCAATAACTGTTAAGAAATTCAAAACGATGAAGAAGTAGATACAACTTCTTCTCTTTAGCTTTTTCTGTTTCATAGATATCAAGAAGTCGAATATAGAATATCAAATGCTTTAGGAATATTCTCTTCACTAATGGAACAAAATGCAACTCTTATTCCGTTTAAGTCATTTGATGTATTTACAAAAGGAACTGTTCCTAATCCTTTTTCTAAAAGCTTTGTTGATATCTCTGTAGCTGTCTGCTGATTTTTTATTAGATAATAACCAAAGAATCCTGAGTTGAATTTTACAGGTTTAAGTACCTTATTAGTTATTTCTTCTCCGAGTTTCTTGATCAATTTGTATCTTCTAGAAAGAATATTCAGATTTCTTGATTTCTCTTTCTTGATTTTTTTATTCTTTCTTTCATCTGTTAGGACATTGGTTAGTGCTTCTTGAATACCTCTAGGTGCGCTTGAGGTGTTAGTTCTTGCCGCTTTAGCCATTAATTCTCTGATTTTAGCTTTTTCCTCTTCATCCTTTTCTGATCCAAAACCTACTGTCATGGTACCCAATCTTGCACCATAAGCACAGTATCTTTTTGAAGCTCCATCGATTTTTACTGTGACTACATTATCATTTAGTCCAACTAAATAAGGGAAAATAGAATGGTCAACTACATCATCTTCGAAACAATAATTTTCATACGCATCATCAAGAAATAGAACAGCTGGAATTGTAATCTTTTCTAGTGTCTCTTGTAATTCCTTAATTTGGCTTATTGTAGGACTAATTCCAGATGGATTGTTAGGAAAATTAAGATAAACCCCTATTTTTTTCTCTGTTTTTTGGCATTCGATTAACTTATCACTCAAATTTGAGAGAGAAAGATTACCTTCTTGGTCAATTAGCTTATATGGTGTTTCTTTTAGCTGCTGATTCTTGAAAAAAACATTATCTACGTTTCCCCATCTTGAATTTGGAGCTAATAACGTGTCACCTTTGTCAAAGAAAATTTGACCAGCTAACATCAATCCTCCAGTTAAACCACCACATGCAGTTACCGGAAGAGTTGAAAGATTTTCAGTTTTTTTTCTTAAATCAGAAGGAAAGCTCTCTAGAGTATCTTTTTTCCAAGCTTGAACAAAAGCATGTAGTCCTCTCATATTTGCATAAGCGAATAATTGATCTCCTGTTAATTGTCGAAGTTCATCATAAAGAGTTGGTAAAACCATCAACCTTCCATCATCTTCAGTTGCTGTTCCAGTTGTAGCATTAATAAAGTCTGAACTCTCTTTTGCTCTTTTTTTAGCCTTTACACCCCAAGCTATAGTGCCTGCTGAAAGATTAACATTGTTCTCTAAATATTGACCTTTTTTTGATAAATACCTTTCAAGAATCATCGATGTAATCCACACTAATTTCAAAATTTAAACGTTGAGTATGCTACATGTCTAATATACTCTACAAGCGCATCTATCGCTTTCAAAATAATCTTCTATTTGGAAGGCATGCCATCCCTCATGACCCAATCCCCGTTTTCTATATTCAAAGAATGATTTAACAGTAACAAAATCTCCACTTTTCCATTTATAATCAGATCTGAAATTCCATTCTTCCTCGGATAATCCTTCAATTTTTTCAATGAGTTGACTAAATGAATTTTTCCATTCGTCGATTATTTCTGTTACACTTTTAGATTTTCTTAAAGTAACTTGAATTTTATTAAACTCATCTTCGTTTTTTGTTCTAAACCATATGTCTTTTTTATCCAAAAGACTATCAATTGATTTTATCAATTCTTTGTTCCACGCAGCTAAGTGCGCAAGAATATCTTTTATATTCCAAGCCTTTACAATATGGTACTGAACAAGTTCCTCCCTATGAAGAGAATTGAAGACAGAATTCAACCTTTCATGCTCTTCTTTCAGAAATTCAAGTGTTTTCTCTCTATTCATTCTAATGGATATAAAATGTGCTCAACTTTAATTTTTTCTATATCGCTAAAATAAAGATTTATTAGCCTATGACTTTAGAGAGAGTTAAGCGAGGAATCTTAATGGACGTAGTTTTATATAAAGGAACTTTACAGAAATCAGAAGTTTCATTCGGGTTATTAACAAAGAAAAAAGCTCTTGTCTTCGAAAAAGGAGGTAAATATCTAATTCCTAAAGATAGACAGAAGAAAACTATCGATTTACCAGATGATATTGATTTAAGCAAGATTAAGAAGAATACAAAAGAAACTACAAAGGCAATTGAATTTTATTTATCACATCCTGAATTATCTACATCTACTTATTGTGCTTTTCTGATAGAATATTACATAGCAGAATTATCTAACAAAGATGCAATATTTGAAGAATTAAATGAGGAAGGAAAAACTCTCCTTCTACCAATTTATGCGAAAATTCTCAAATCAATTTACTATAAGAAGGGGGCAAGTTATGCTGATTATTACAAAGAATCCAAAGTTATCACAAGATTTGCAATGATGGATTTTGAATTGATTTTTGGAACTTTGATTAAGGATTTTGATAGTTTCTTATTCAAAGGAGCCAAACCTGTTTCTTTTTACCCACTGAGATATTCAACTAGAGAAGTAACAGAAGAGGATTTAGAAAAAATGCAATCAGTTCATTCTCAGAATATAGCAAAGTGGTTTGAGTGGAGAAAAGTACTGAGAAAATCTTCTTATCTATATAATTTTATGATTCACTGGGTGTTTCAGCTTTTAGAATCACTTTATCCTGAAGATCAAGAAGATATAAAAGGAGTAGTTGAAGATGCTGA
>DXJF01000012.1 GCA_019057375.1 Candidatus Heimdallarchaeota archaeon | reverse complement strand
TTCTTTCTTTCTTCTTCTTTTCTTCTTCTAGTTTAGAAGCCAAAATTTCATTTATTTTCTTAATTCTAATTTGTGTGTTTTTAATAGGTTTACATGGGATTTCAGCAGTATGAAGAGGACAGTCCGCACAATATTGTAGATTATTACCAACTCCCCTCATTAAACCATAAAGAAGATAACCACCAGCGAGTAGTAGGAAAAGAATAAGCTGTAACCACCAAATTCTAAGAAATATGATTAATCCCACGAATGAACCTATCCCAAAACCAGCTGTTATTCGAAGAAGGGATTTGGTCCACTTGTTTTTTGGTCTGATGATAAAATGAAAGATTGCTGAGCTACAACCTACAACGAAAGTTGCAGCGAGTATTATTGGAAACTCTCTGAAAAAAGAATACTCAACACCATAGATTATGAAAAAAATAATTATAGAAGAGTACAGACTAGTACAACCTACACAGAGCTTCAATTTTCCAAAAGAGAAGTAGTGATTCTTATACTGACTGCAGGTTGGGTGATGAGCTAACCTTCTCCAAGCAGTTATCTTCATGATTTCCCAGAATGCATGAAAAGGTGTATTTTTGGAAAGATTCACTTCATCAGAAAGATAAGGCGTAGTTATTTTCATTTCCATGATTTCACCTAAAATAAAGTTACAAAGTTTATGTTTTACTACTTATCATTCCTCTGGGAGATATTTATTATTTTCTAACAGAGATTTTGCCATAAAATTAAAAACATGTTAATTCTAATCTACTTAATTAAAATGTATGATATTATTGTCAAAAATGGAAAAATTGTTGATGGAACAGGTGAGAATTCTTACTTCGCTGATATAGCTATAACTGAAGGAAAAATCGTTAAAATAAGTGAGAATATTGAAGCTGAGAGTAACAAGATCATTGATGCTCAGAATCTAGTTGTTTCTCCTGGGTTTATCGATATGCATAGTCACAGTGATTTCAGTATTGTTTTTGATAACAAAGCTCAATCAGTAATTACTCAAGGAATAACAACTTCAGTTATTGGTATGTGTGGAGCTTCTCTAGCACCAATTACAGATGAGAAGTTTGAAGAATTCAAAAGAGACGTAGAAATAGGTGCACCTCCAGGTGCTGAATATAACTTGACTTGGAGAACTTTCGCTGAATATCTGGACACGATGGAGAAAGAGAAATTAGCTACAAATATTGCCCCTTTTGTAGGTTTTACAGCTATAAGAATTGCTGGAGGACCAGCTTATGAAAACCGAGAACCAACTGCTGAAGAGATAGTGAAGATGCAAGAATTTGTAGAAGAATCCATGCAAGCAGGAGCTTTTGGTTTCAGTACAGGATTAATTTATGCACCTCAAGTATATGCTAAAACAGAAGAAGTAATCGAGGTTGCTAAAGCAGCTGCAAAATATGATGGTCTATACTTTTCCCATATTAGGGATGAAGGACCAAAACTTGTTGAATCTGTAAAAGAACTAATTGAAATTGTAGAAAAATCTGGGTGTAGAGGTGGACAACTAGCACACCACAAAGCTTCAGGTAGGCCAAATTGGGGAAAGACGATTAAAACATTGGAACTGATTGAGGAGGCCAATATAAGAGGTTTAGATATTACAGGAGATCAATATCCTTACAATAGAAGCTCCACTTCATTAATCACTATGTTACCACCGTGGGTGCATGAAGGGGGATTAGACAAACTTCTAGAAAGATTAAAGTCAGAAGATAATAGGTTAAAAATCAAAAAGAATTTGATAGAAGAAACAGAAGATGCTGAGAACTGGATGGCAACCATAGGACCAGAAAATATCTTTATTTCTTCAGTTAAGACAGATTATTGGAAGGATATAGAAGGGAAGCATTTAGAAGAAATAACAGAAATTAAAGGGAAGATAGATGTTTTTGAAACACTCTTTGATATGATCCTAGAAGAAAAAGGAGAGGTGTGGATAACAATCAGAAGCATGGGAGAAGAGGATATTCATAGAGTGATGAAAAGTAAATATACCATGATAGGTTGTGATGGTATTGGTTATGCTCCAACTGGAATTTTGAGTTATGGAAAACCTCATCCAAGAAACTATGGTACATTTCCTAGAATAATTAGAAAGTTTGTGAATGAAGAAAAACTATTCTCTTTAGAGGAAGCAATAAGAAAGATGTCAGGAGCTTCTGCAGAAAAGTTAAGATTGGAAAATCGAGGACTAATAAAAGAAGATTATTGGGCGGATATTACTATATTTGATGAACAAGAAATTTATGATGTAGCTACTTTTGAAGATCCTCATCAATTCTCTAAAGGTATTGAGTATGTTCTGGTAAACGGAGAGTTTGTTCTAGAAAAAGGAAAACAAAATGAAGGACTTCCAGGCAAAGTTCTAAGGAGATAATATAGTATTGAAGGAAATAATAAGAAAAAGATGGATTAGTATTCTTATGATTCTAAGATATTATTAATTCCATTATAGTTAGATGCTTTAGCTCCATAGAGAAAATCAGCCTGAAAACCTTCATGAGGAGCACTAACCTGCATTTTAAATGTCTGGTTATTTACAAATATCTTGTGAATTGACGGATCGTTGAGAAGCCTTTTAGCTTTTTGAGGGTTATCTGAAAGATATGATAATGATAATGAATCAGCAACTAGTTCTTCTGTATAATAATCATCAGGTTTGCAGATGGTTCCAAATGCAAATGGATATTCATCAGTTCGCATCTGATGCTCTTCACTCAACTCTAAGAGAGTGGGCATGAAGAAAGCTAAATCGCCATCAATATGTAAGAAACTTTCAGAGTCTCTAAATTTAGCTGTGATGTCTTTAACACTTGTATCCATACGACTCTGGATGAATTTGTATAAACCTCTAGCCGCATCAGGATTCATAGCAGAGATTTCAGCTTTGGGATTCATAGGGTCTAAAGGTTGTAAGGAAGCAAGCTTTTCAGCTAGTTTATCCCTGAATTCTTCATACTTATCAGGAGAATTGTAAATAATTCCAGAAGCGTTAATACAGCCTCTTCCTGTATCGTAATTGATGCTCTGATAAGCTAATTCTACAGATAAATCGAGTAAATTGGGAGTCATATTCTCAATTTCAACAAGAACTTTACTTCTTCCAGGTCCATAGGTTTTGATGCGACTGTCATGTTCATAAGCTCGAAGAATCCATTCATTACCAAAAATAATTCCTAAATCAGATTTACGAACAATGGTATCGACAACTGAGTGGTCGGTAGTAAAGTGAAAGAGTGTCTCAGGAGGAAGTCCTGCTTCCCATAAAGCTTTGCAAATTCTAAAGGAAGTAAATGGTTCAGAAGAAGATGCTCGGATAAGAGCAGGGATTTTAAACAAAGGTATTAGTGTTCCCAATAAACTCACCGCTGGGTGGTTTCCAGGTAGGGCTATCCCTACATTCTTTCCTCTTGGTGTCCAACCAAATCTTGTTCCTCCTCTAACATCTACGAAATTATCATAGATACCTAGATTACCAGTGGGGCTGTTTGCTCTAAGAATCTTCTTCAATTCACTCTTTCTGAAAATATGCGGAATAAGATTGAGTGCATTTCGAACAAATCGGATAGGCATACCTGTGCTAAGTGTAATTAGCTCAGACCATTCATCAACAGAAGTGGAAACACCATTGATCAACATGTCATCCATGAAAATCTTTCCAGCTTCAGAATAAATGCCAATTATCTCATCAATAGGCATTCCTTGAAGATGATGAAAACTTCCCTTGTTAATTGGTAAAGCCATCTGCACATGTATTTCTGGCGCAATAGCTACATCCAACAAATTCTCCCCGTGGTAGCCTTTGAGAGTCTTTTTACTTTGAGAAAGATATTCTTCCCCGTTTTTTAATAATGGTAATGTATCAATACTAATAGCCATGTCTGTCAGACTCTTAGTTTCAATTTCATATATAAACTCGAGAATATGCCTTACATGTCTAAAATCGTTTTTAAATCACAAATTGTTGATTTTCAGCGCTTTTTTCATCTTTTTCTCTATTTCTTGAAAAATAAAATTAAGCTAAGCCATGAATCGCTGAACCTATAGCTCCTAACAATTGGGGTTCATCTGGGACTTTAACCTTCAAACTAGATATTTTATTGAACATTTTGACCAATGATTCACTTTTTGCTACTCCTCCTGAAAGAACGATAGGTTGTTCAATTCGAAGGCTAGTAGCCATTGATAGAACTCTTTTAGCTATAAATTCGTAAGATCCTTGAATTATCTCTGCTGCTGAAGAACCTTGGGAAAGAAGATTGATTACTTCTGTCTGAGCAAATACTGCACAAGTCTTTGAGAGAGATTCAAACCGTCTTGTTTTCTTAGCTACATTAGACATTTCTTCTATTGGTATCTCCAAAACTTTTGAGATTAATTCCAAAAAACGACCTGTTCCAGCTGCACATTTGTCATTCAATTTGAAATCTTGCACCTTTCCTTCTTTTATTTTGATGGCTTTATTATCTTGACCA
>DXJF01000069.1 GCA_019057375.1 Candidatus Heimdallarchaeota archaeon | reverse complement strand
TTTATCAACTAAGATCCTGAATTTTTCAGCTAGAAAGAAACCAAATTCATACTTCAAACTATTAAAACTCTCTGAAGGACTATCCAAGATCATGTCTATTGCAGTTTTAGTAGTTTTATTGTGTACGAGATCAGGAACAGATGGAATAAATTCATGTTTACGACTATCTTCAACATCAGTTTTTCTAGATTCATAGTAAACAAACCCTTTCATGAGAGTAGCTAAGAACTTAAAGTTAAGCTGAGTAAAATATTTTCCTGGTATTTTTATTAAATCACCAAAAGACTTTTTCTCAGATTCAACAAATGTTTTCATGTATTTATCAACTAGAAGCTGATCCTTTTCTGTAGCTGGATTGTTAATAACAATTGTAGGATTGTCTTTTGTATAAATTGTTGGAATCCTATCAAATTCTACAGTGTCTAATAGATTTTCACTATAATCACTTTTTACGATTTCCTCTATTTCATTTGGTGTATAGCCACAGGCGATTAATAGTGCAGTAATTGAACCAACTGAAGTACCTGAAATCCCATAAATTTTCCTAGGATCAAGACGAGAAACATGTACTCCATTAATCTCTTTTTTCAGATAAGAAACAATCCCTAGTTTCTCCAAAGCTTGAAGAGCCCCAACGTAGGTAACACCTTTTCCGCCTCCGCCTTCAAAGACTAAGTATCTAACATTTTCTTTTGATACTTTCATACAATACATTCTATTCATTTTTTCATTTATAATTCTATTTGAGTGGAGGTAAAAACAAAAATTGGGTAAAAATTTAATAATATGAATTTTAATGAAAAATAATGGTTAATTTTCATATATATGATTCTTCAATACATCGAACTGAATTTGTAGAAATGAACATTTCATACCTAAATTGGTTGAGAGATGTGTATCTAGAACAATTTGGATTAGATATGATAGATTCTATTGGTTCCATTGATGAGTATGTACAGAATTCATTGCCAATGTTAGAATCTATGATACCTCCTGAAAGTGTAATTTACTTAATTTCTATTAATGATGAAATTGTAGGTATGGGTGGCTTGAGATGTATTACTGAAAATATCGTAGAAGTTAAAAGAATGTATGTTAAACCAGATTTCAGAGGTAAAGGTCTAGGTAAAGCTCTCTTAGATAAATTGCTTGAAACTGCACAAAATATTGGATATTCTAAAGTATGTCTTGATACAGGTGTATTTATGAAAACAGCTCAGAAAGTATACCGATCTGCTGGTTTTTATGATATTGAAGAATATCCTGAATCTGAAGTCCCTAAGGAAGTAAGGCATAATTGGATTTATATGGAAAAAATACTTTAAGACCATTCTATTTTGAATTTATATTCCTTTGCTGTGGTAAAATTTGAGCAATTTACTCTCCTTGATCAAATTCCTCTATCATCTTAGATACTAAATCAGGATTAGTAAAGACATCAATAGCAGTCATAGCTAGAGCCTTTGCTGCGAATATCATTTGATTTTGACCATAGTCTGAAATAGCTGCTTTTGCAAAATCTGTTGAATGAGCGTTAATTTCTTTTTCACTTATACCTATATACGGATGAATTGTTGGTACTTCATGACTGACGTTTCCTATATCGCTTGAACCTAGTCCAGCTCCAGGTTTCATTTGATGTATTGGAAGACCAAGTGACTTCAAATTTTCTGCCCAAGCTTCTCCAAGAATGAAGTTTACATTGCGCGATCTATATGGATTCCCCACTATTTGAAAGATCATTTCAGCTCCAGTAATTAAAGCTGCACCTTTTGCTATGTTTTCAACTTTCTTAACCAGTTCTTTACAGTAAGCATCTTTGAGAGCTCTAATGTAAAAGGATGCTGAAGCATAATCTGGAACTATATTTGGTTTTAATCCTCCATGTGTGATAACTCCGTGAATTCGTGCATCACTGGGAATATGTTGCCTTAATGCATTAATACCATTGAAAGTTTGAATGACTCCATCTAAAGCATTGATGCCCTTTTCAGGTTCTGCTGAAGCATGAGCTGTCTTTCCCTTAAATTCTATCTTAACTTCAGTAATAGCTAACCCACCACGATGCACTATATTTTTAGTCGAAGATGGATGGAACATCATAGCTGCATCAACTTCCTCAAACAAACCATGCCTTATCATATAGATTTTCCCCCCTCCTCCTTCTTCAGCTGGTGTCCCCATGAAAATGAGCTTACCAGGTAAATCCTTTTTGAATTTTCCCAGTGCTAAACTAGCTCCTAGAGCAGCTGTTGCAATTAAATTGTGACCACATCCATGTCCCATTTCAGGAAGGGCATCATATTCTGCTAGAATAGCAACTGTTGGACCATCGTTAACTTCAGGATGTATAGCTCTTATAGCTGTTTCAAGAGATGCGATACCATATTCTACATCAAATTCTGCTTCAATTAAATGGTCAGAAAGTAGTTTAGAAGCTTTAAATTCTTTAAAATTGAGTTCAGGATTTTCCCAAATTTCTTTACTTACACTAAATAGCTTTTCTTTCATTTCATCTATTGCAGAACAAACTTTTTCCTTATTCATCTTCTTCGTTAATTTTGTTAATCTATGTATATAAAAAAGTGTCTCAAAATCAGCTTGTTAATACTTCAATTGTATCTTCTACCAAATAGACTAGTTTTAAAAGAGATTATTAGAACCCACTCTGAGATGAATAAGAGCTTTGCAAACAAAATTTTAGATTTACTTCAAGAAGGCGACGAACATTTAGAAGATATGATTGCGGAATATATGGCAAAAACAAAGAAGAACCCATTTAAACAAGGGGAGTTCACTGTTGATTTTCTAAATTGGAAAAATAACAAAGAGAAGAAAGCTCAATGATATTTCTATTTATGAATCCGTTCAGATAACCAACTTCTCAAAGGCTCTTCAAAAGGTATTTGCTTAAAATCATCCATCGATTTAATTTTTTCTAGATAATATCTTATAGTAACAAGTTGATTCAAACGCTTTGGTTTGAAATCTTCTGAGGTTTCATGAAACAAATTGATCGGATAATTATATTCAAAGGGGAGTTCTCTACTTTCTTCCCTCTTCAAATACGATAAAAATACACCCGATAAAATAGCTTGATGGATAAAAGTTAAGTAAAAATCATCTTTATTATAGAATTCTTCAAACTCTGGATCGTTGTAGTGTAGTTGATAAGATTTCCACCATTCTCTCAGAAACCTTCTTTCTGGCCTTACAACTAGGTATCCTGAATTTATGTATGGTCTGAGAATGTTACCATCAACATGTGTTTGCATAGGAAAAAGCATATTCTCAGTAACATTTGTTTTTTCGTAGATTATCCTCCAGAATTTATCCATAGGTTGATTATAAATTGAACCGATCAATGTGTGATGTACAGGACGATAACCTAAATTAGTTCCCTCTTTAAGAAGGAAAAGCTTCGGTTCTTGAACGAAAATTATGTTTGTACCTAGATAAACAAGAAATTTTGACTTATTAATGGCCATTTCCTCAGCTTTATTTGCAGCATAAACATGTCCTATAAATGGAAATTTAGCAATTTCAGGTTCCAAATCAAATGTAACAATATCTACATCTAATTTTTCTAGTTTCGTTATTATATCTTCAGGAATTTCTTCTTTATTTTTAACTGTAAATAACCAAACAGGACAATCGGAGAGAGATCCACCGAAAATTCTAATGCTTTCCACCAACAACATAGTTTCAACATCAGTAACAGAAGAAGAAAATGCATAAACTAGTTCATTCATAGAATCACAGCGGCAGGTTCACTACATCGTTTTGTATAGAAATTTATCAATTTTGCCTATGAATCAGACAAAACTATATAGTCCCATAAAAATAACCTAAGTTAATAGTGTTACTAATTCTCTTATATGGCTAGATTTCATATTTAAAGCTTATGTGTTAATTTACCAAAGTAATAAAAAAAAAGAAAAAAAATGAGTATTTTCATTATTCCCAAAAGAGAGAACATATTCCATCTTAGAGAAGAAAGATATCTTAAGTCGGTTTACAATCAATAAAGCTGAAAAGAAAAGAAAAAAAAAAGAAAAAAGTTCTATTTTATTTGTTAATGCTTAGTATATAGTAAATTCCACCTACTAAAACAAGAATTCCTCCCAAACCTCCAGTAATCAAGCCTATAACTAATAGTATTATTCCTAACCACATTATTTCTTTAACTAAAGGTCCAGTCTTGAGTGTATCTTGTAACCATTCCCAAACTAAAAATAGTACTAAGAAACCTAGAAGCATTTGGATTAACCCAGTTAACCATGGTATATATGCAAATGTAAAGAAGGAAGCACTACTTACAAAATATAGTCCTGGGGCAAGATATGAGAAGAATGTTAAGAATCCCGACAATAGAAGTAAAAACCCTCCTATTAAAGCGTTCCAATATCCTGCAAATTTCCAATTTGACTTAGTTGGTTTCTTTGCTGTTGTTGTTGTTGTTGTTGTTGTCGTTTCTGACATAACACCTACTAATGTTTTAATGCATATAAATTTTTACATTAGCTTAGGATTGTTTTAAATAATAAAACGGTTAAGTTAAATGTTTTTAACCTAATCTGTAAGTAAAACATGAACTATGTGAATAGCAATCACAACTAGAAAAATTAGCAGACTGCGATGAAGCTTATTTAGTATTTTACGACCTCTTTTTGATGTCCAAAGCGGTTTTATCTTTAGTTTAATAATAGCTCCAGTCAAAATGTAAAATAGAAAAATCGCTACAGCTACCCATCCAAAGATGCCTACTTCTTGCTCTTTTTTAATAAATTCTATCCCATGAAGGATAATTATTGTTGTAGCAGCAAGAGTTAGCAAATAATGGAGGTAGTTTAGAGGTTTTCTCGTTTTCAAATATACTTCTCGCGTAACACTTTTGATTTTTCCAGTTTTTCCTTCATCATTTAGAAATTTCCTTGTAAACTTATATACATAAAGTACGATAACGTTGATCATACCCGTAGCAAAAAGCCCTATTGCAATTGTGCCTATATCTTTAGCTAAATCATCACCTATTAAGCCAATACCATCATCGTCGTCACCATTGTCATCCTTAGCTTGAATATAACTTAGCGCTAAAATTAAACTTATATTCAATAAAGAAAAGTATAGTAAAAAAAGGAATTTATTTCTTCTTTGATTGAATTTTGTTTTCATTCCATCACTATGTTTGAGATATATAGAAATTTTTCTGCACACTGTTATTAAAGATTAACCCAAAATTTACTTGTTTGATTACTTCGCTGAGGACTTCCTTAATCCTTATAAATCTCATTTTACCAAGATATAACGTTACTAATGAGCTACTTGATGGATGAATTGAAAGAAAGATACGAAGGAAGAATTGATTTCTCAGCAAATAAATGGACAGCTTTGCGAAAATTACAAGAAGAATTAGAGCAGAGGGACTTTACAGCTGAAGAAGTTCAATTGTTAGGTGCAATCATTATTGATATTATAAATAAACATGGAGGATCAAAGGAGGAAGTGTTTAGAGCTCTATACAAAGGGTATAATCTCTAATTTTTTAGCAATATTGATGTTTTCTTTAAAAAATGAAGCGTCACATTTAAATTAAAGTAAATAATTTTTAGAGTAATGATTCAAGCTGTTTATATCATCTCTAGAACAGGGTTACCTATTGTAGTTGTAGACAAGGGAGATGAAAACAGTAGCTTTTCAGATCAAGCTCTTTTCAGTGGAATAATGACCGCAATTCAATCAGCTATGGAAGAAATTGATGTAGGTGTCCCTAAGTTTGTTGATACAAAAAAATTCGAGGTTTTCATTGAATTATCAGATGAAATTGCAGTTGCTTTATTACGTAAAGCTCAAATTGAAATAGAAAGATCTATAATCCATGAAATAACCGCAGAAATTCTACGAGAAATCTCTGGTAGGTTTCCAAACATATCTGATTATAATCTTCTTACAGAAGAGCAGATCGTTGAAATAGAAAATTTTATTGAAGAAATGATTGAGAAGGGAGATAAGGAGATTGCACAAAGGAAAGCAACAAAAATCGTTTCTGATTCATTTTGGTGATAATTATGGCGGAAGTCCCTCTTTCAGCAATTATATTTGAAACTTTTATTAGTGTAATGCTAATTACTGTATTTGTTTTGATTTTATTGAAATACATCCAAAGGAGAAAGAAACCGGTTCTTTATTTATTGTTAACTTTCTCTAGCTTTTCTCTTGCGAGTCTAATATCGGCAATAGGCAGATGGTTAGGATATTTCTTAGGTAATGAAACTGTTGGTTATACCGACCTATCGAATATATCTGCATTCTTACTGCTAGCAATTTCAAATTGTTTTGTTATTGCCTTTGTTGAAACAGTATTTGTTAATAAGGGCATAGACTTTGCTCTTCCATTTCTTGTGATTAATGGTGTTGCTGTTGGAATGTCTATTGAAGCTATTATCTATTGGTTCTCAAAAAAGGAGTTTGGTTTATTAGCTGATAAATTTTACATACTTGTGTTATTAGCAATAATCTCTTTAGTGACATATATTATTTTAACAATTTATGCATTTAAGGAAGCAAAATTAAACACAGATAAACTTCCAAGATCAGGCTTTAATCTTATTGCAACATATGGAATCTCTGTGAGTCTATTGTTTATCTTTTTTGCATTAGATAGTGTAATGGCTTCTCTTGGAAAAGGTTATTCCCCATTCTATTATCTTGGATGGACCTTTGCTATGATAGGTGTATTTCTAGGCTATCTTGGATATATTATGCCTGGTTGGTTGAAAAACTTCATACTAAGGAAAGCTCATAGATAAATTAAACTAATTTTGTGAGAGCTTTTTCTCTCACAAATATTCTCAATGATATAAGGTAAAAGACACCTGCTAAAGCTAACAAAACTGCTGGACCAATTATCAACCCAAGAATAGAATTAATGAAATATAAGCCTACATATCCAATTATCAGAATCATTAAAGGTATGAGTAAAACTCCTCCTACCTGAGTTGCGTCTCTAACTGTCGAAATTTTTGTTGAAATCATTATTAGTAATTCAATAGCAATAACTGTTAAAAGAGGGCTTATTATGAACATGAAGAATAATGAAAGAGTATCTGGAAAGTAGATTCTTCCAATTAAAGGATATAGGATTATATCCATAACAATTGAAAAACTAAGTACTGATACTATAGTAGCAATAAATGAAGGAATAAATGAAGAAACGATTTTGGCAGTAACGATTTCAGTATTCCTTAGTGGTGAAGCTAATAGGGCCTCTATAGTTTTTCGTTCCCTTTCTCCTACAATTGTCTCTGCTCCTATCATAGCTGTTATGATTACAGGCATCATTGCAACAATAATGAGTGTGATGTAAGCTAAGGAGATATTTGCTTTTGCTTGATCTGTAAAACTTTCCCAATCTTTTACTGTATCTGAAAGAATGCCTTCCATAAAATTACCAAAACCCGAATCAAAAGTTTCTCCTTTTCGAAATGAACCCGCATATAACATAACTTGAAAGGGTACAACTGCGCCTAATACTAAGGGGAGTACAATTATTGAAATTAGAATGTACTTGGATTTAGTAATTTCTTTCAAATCCTTAATAACCAAAGCCCACATTCTTCTAGCTTTCATTCATCTTCCTCCTGCGAATTATCTCCGTTTACCAACTCAAAGTAGATTCTTTCAAGTGTAGGCCTAGTATGTTTTACTTCTTTGATTCCAATATTCCGATTAACTAAATCTTTAATGAGTTTTGGTGTTTCTTCATCAATATCTTCTAGCTTAAGAGATACAGAAGAATCTAGCTTGTTAATTTCAACAACTTTAGCTTTTTTAGAATCTAAATAACTTTCTATTTCTTTAGTCCATTTACTGAATGATATAACAGTTAGGATTTCGTTCTGAAGACGTTTTCTAAGTTCAGCTGGAGTCCCTAGTGCTATGAGTTTTCCCCTTTCAATAATGCCTATTTGTGTGCAAAGCTTCTCAGCTTCTTCTAAATTATGAGTATTGATAAAAACAGTACGATTTTCTTTTTCAGTTAAGTTTAGTATAAGTTCTCGAACCATTCTCGCTGATTCTGGTGCTAGTGCACTTGTAGGTTCATCTAGAAAAAGTAGTTCTGGATTATGTATGATTGAACGTGCTAAAGCTACTTTCTGTTTCATTCCCTTGCTCAGTGTTCCTGCAGGTTCGTTAATCTTTTCAGAAATATCAAATAAATCAACTAATTCTTCAACTCTATTCTTTATTTCTACTTTCGGAATATCATAGACTTTTGCATAAAAATGAAGATTTTCTCTAACTGTAAGTCTTGGGTATAAAGAAGGTGTCTCAGTTAAAATACCCGTTTTTTCTCTGATTAAGTCACCTTCCCTTAGAGTATCCAAACCTAGTACGGTTGCAGTTCCTTTAGAGGGCTGAAGCATTCCTGTTAAAAGCCTACAAGTTGTGGTTTTTCCTGAACCATTGGGGCCAAGTAAACCAAAAATTACAGAGTCTTGAATTCTTAGGTTTATGTGATCTACAGCTCTAATATTTTCGAAATTCTTGGTTAGCTGCGAAGTTTCAATAATGTAATCACTCATAAACCCTTTTTCTCCAATCTTTTTGTTCCGCTTACTGCCTAGTATATATTTAAAGTTAATTATATCACCTTCCTTGTTTTAGGGAGGAAAACATTATAATATTCGAATACCATGCATTTAATGATGAAGTGGAATCATGAAGAAGATTTCGAAAATGTTGCTGTTTTTTTAGGTAACCTATTCGATAAAACTCCTAAAGATATCACAAATAGATTTCTTAATATCCCTGAAACGTATGTACTTGCGTTTAAAGAAGAAACTGAGATCAAAGGCGTCTTAATTTCTATACGAGACGAGAAAGCCTATAACATAATGGAACTTCTTTATGCAGCTTTTGAACTCAATTTTAATTTCAAGGAAGGACATGTGTTTAATAAGTTGATGAATTTCTGTAAAAAAGAGTATATAGACGTTATTTTTACTCATACTATCAATGAAAATAGTTTTGTGAATATAGATATTGAAAAGCTCTCGAATCTGGTAGCAATTTACATGAGAGTTGGAATGAATCTCTCTCTCTCAGATTACAAAGAAAAATGGTATGATAAAGACAAGAATGAACTCCCTAAAATATCTACAGATAATTTAGAATTTCATAAGAAGTTCAAAGTTTCTAGAAAGAAAAAGTCAAAGAAGTTTACTTTAGTTGGTTTAAATGAGGTTTCTTGGACAAAAGTAGCAGAACTCCAAAATAAAGTCTATTCAGACATTGATTTTGAGGATAACATAAATATACTTTCTAAGAACAGTCCTGACTACAATATATCTGTAATTAAGAGACTTTTCAGTGGTTATTACGGTTCTCTGAGTGAAGAGACTTCATATTTTGCTTTAACTGAGGAAGATGAGCTAGCAGGATATATTATCACTCTGGCTCCAGAAAATCAACATGGTTACATTATAGATTTTGCTGTTGATCCTTCATACCAAGGTTTTGGTTTGGGAAAAGCATTGTTCAGAAATACTATAATTAAATATTTTGAAGAGCTAAATTGTGAAAATATAGGTTCTGCTATTACATTAGCAAACAAAAGAGCAATAGGTATGTATCAAAAGAATGGATTTGAAATAAAGGGAAAAGAAGGAAAGGAAGGAATTCTCTTTATTGAATAAACATTAAGACTTACGATAATGATTATTCCAATAATGAATAAAAATACACTTTAATCAGGTTTTATTAATCCTTTTTTTTAATGATGTAAATAATTCCTTGAATAATTACTAATTATATAAACTGAAATTGTGAACAGAAACTTTTATCAATCTTATGTCAATAGTTTAACAATTAGAATACTGAAAACTAATTAAAAAAAAGGTGTAAAAATTGAAAAACAAAAAGAAAATCCTTTCTGGGTTTATTTTCTCTTTATTAATACTAGGAATTATCTCACCACTGTTATCTCAATCAACTTTAGATACCGTTGATGATCCATTTAAATTAAACATAGATGATGCTTATATCGAAGTTTATGCTTATGATGAACTTACTTTGGATCCCATACAAGGTGCAGATGTTGAGCTTTATGATGAATTTTATATCACCATAGATTCTGGTATTACAGATATTGATGGATTCATCAATTTCACTAGTTTAAGTCTTGGTTTCTATGAAATTGAAATTAGAGCTACTGATTATGAAAACAATGGATCTTATGTAACTATTGAATCTGAAGATGAAGAAAAAATTGTTGAATTCTATCTTGCAAAAATCTTCGTACCTGGCGATGGTTTCATTGATGTTTATGTCAAGGATTTTGAAACTACAGATCCTATAGCTGGAGCATCTGTTCAGTTAAACAATGAATATGGCTCCTACTTAACAGATGGTCTTACAGACGGCGCTGGTTTCTACAATTTCACAGGTTTAGGTGCTGCCACTTATACTATTGAATCCTCCACTTCTGGTTATCACTACCAATCTGATTCTGTTACCATTGATTATGATGGTGAAGGAGAAGAAATGGAAATCAATCTTAAGCCAGAATATGTGTCCGGTGTCGGTTTCATTGATGTTTTCGTCAACGATAATGTTACTCACACTCCTATTGTAGGAGCAGAAGTTTGGCTTTACGATGAATATTATTACTATATAGACAATGGTATTACCGATGGTACTGGTTTCTATAATTTCACTAATCTAGGTGTTGGTGACTATATCGTTGAGGCAAATGCTGATGGCTATGTACTAAATTCTTCTTCTGTTTACATTGATTTTGATGGTGAAGGAGAATATTTGATGCTCTATCTATCGCTATTTGTTCGCACATTTGATATCCTTTCTCCTTCTGACAGTCAAACAGTTGAAGGGGGATCAGTTCTTGTAGAATTCGATGCTAGTGAGCCATTTGATTTGGACACAATTGATGTATATGTTAATACAGAATATATAACTACAATTTCTTATGGTGGTTCTTCTACTGAATGTATTGTTCCAGTATTTGAAAACGGAACAAACACTATCCTTCTTGAAGGTACTTGGAATGACGCGTCTATGGCTTCAGATACTGTTAATATCGATTCTAATAATGTTATCCCCACTGTAAATATCAAGGAAGGTGACATTTTAAATTATAGACAATTGGACTTAGTTGGTGGATTAACCGGTGACTTCAACTTTACATTCACTACTTGGGTTTCAACCTTTGAGATGCTGACTCATTTCACTGTCCACCAGTATGATGCTGGGGGTACAATTATGTATGGTGAATATTTCTTGACTGTTAATGTACTTAATGGGTATGTAGCAATGGATAGTTCTAATATGTTCTTTGAATATCGTCATTTCTTCCCTTTTAGTTCTTTACTACCAAGTCCAGTTGTAGGAGATAAAATGGCATATGTACCTTGGACGGATATTCTAACAGTAAATGGAAGTATGCTCTGGGAATATACAGATGTATGGACATTAGAACATTGGTCAGGTAATATAGTTTTTTATTTCGAAAAAAGCTCAAACATTTTGCAATATTTTCTATATCCTGGCTTAATGGAAGCGTTTATTTTAGAAACAACTATTGATTTTCTAAATCCATATGTTTCTGATGTTGCAGATTTTGGCTATGTTGAAGGAGATACAGGTAATGTTATTAGCTGGGATGCTACAGATATGAATCCTTGGAATTATAGTATTTACAAAGATGATGTACTTCAACAGTCGCTTAATTGGACAGCTGGTACTCCCATAGTTATAAATGTAGATGGTCTTACTACTGGTGGTGTTACTTCTGGAGTATTTGTTTACAGAATTGTAGTAATGGATCTTGCAGGAAATATTGCAGAAGACACGGTCACAATTACTGTCACCCATGTTGTTCCAGAATTAGGTTTAATAAGCAATCTGGTGCTAATATCTACCATTGTGTTTGTGGCTTATGTGATTATGCGTAAAAGAGAAAAATAAACAATTAACACCAAATTTTCTTTTTTTTTTGTAAAATCTCTCTTATTACTCTAATATTTTAAAAACTTCATCGCTAGGACGTACTCTTTCTGGGACTTTAATACCTACCTTTTGACCTTTTTTGACGATTTTCACTTCTTCGCTTTCAATTTGCATAGATTTTACTATCATTTCAAAATCTGTAGTTGCTCCTGAAAATAATAATTTGTTTCCAATGTTTATCTCTCCAAGTACATCAATAGCTGCTACACAATGTTTTACAAAAAAATTGAATACTTCTCCAACTTTTTGAGTTTTCATAAAATCATTCTCCTGTAAATTTTAAACATTAGTAATATATAAACTAACAGTCTTCTCTTTTACTTAATTAGCAAAGTTTTCCAGTTCAGTAACTGGATTATTTTGTGTAATTTAGAAACATACTCAGAAATCCTGTTTATTTGAGATACTTTAATACTAATTCAGCTGCATTTTTTCCAGATTCTATTGAAGGTTCAACCATTGGTCCTGGAAAGCTCCACATGCCACATGCGTAAAGGCCTTTCATGAATCTGATTTTTTGTTTCCAAAGGAGCATATCTGACCATCCCAATCCTGAGCCATAATGATTGAGAGTGTATCTATGATACGTTAAGGGTGTGCTAATATCCATTTGAACAATGTGTTTGCTAAGATTAGGTATTCTTTCTTCCATCCGTTTTATAAGCTTTTGAGCAAATTTTTCCTTGAATTTAATGTATTTTTCCCCACGATTTAGCTTCTTTCCTGCTTTCCAGTAATTGCTATAATCAAAGGTAGCTGGAGAGAGGAGATGGATCCCATGATGTTCTGCTTTTGCTCCTATAAGTTTAAAGGAATCATCGTGAAGTGTGTTAAACTTTGCTACAAAACTGTTTTTCTCAGGATTGTTCGGTTTACCTGCTTCTACAATGTCATTAGTGTTCAGTAAAAGAACATCTGAACCATCAAAATCGTAATTTGTAGGATTCAAATCTGTTACAATGGAAACAGAAAACCAAGAATCTGCAAAGGGTGTCTCATCAATTTTGCGCTTTAACTTCTTTGGAATTATTTCTGGGCTCAATAGTTGATAATAAAGCTGTTTCGCATCTATGGCTGCAACGACAGATTTAGCTGTAAATTTAGATTTATCGTCTAATACAACTCCTTTGATTCTTTTACCCTCAATTTCAATTTTCACAACTTTCTTGGAGTAAACTATTTTTCCCCCATTCTTCTTAACAGCTTTTGCAAGAGCATCGGATATCTTTTGAGCACCACCTTTTGGACTCCATGCAGATTTTTCCATCCCAAAAGCTAGAAAAACTAAAAGTGCAATAGCTGTTATGTCTTCACCTGGAGCTATGTGGAGAGCGGCTCTTAAGTCCTTATAATCGTCTCCCGGGAATAATTCATCTAAGAAAACCTGAAGCTTAAGGGAGCTGTATTTCATCATATTACGAGCTTTCAAGAGCATAGTAACGCCAGTTTTAACTTTACCAAATAGTGAAAGCAGTTCTAGACTATCAGTCGGCATTTCGTCCATTTCTTTTTTAATGGTATCTGCTATATCTATCAGCTTAGTTAGATTTGCATCTTTAACATGAGGGAAAGATTTTCTCATAGATTTAATAAAAAGCTCTTTCTCAGAAAAGTGAATATCAACATATTTTGTTGGACCAAGTATCCTATAAACAGAATTCAAGCGAATGAAATCTATTGGCTCAGTGTTCAAAGACTCTAATAGAGAATTAAACCCCGGTCCATCTAAGATCCAATGAGCACCTGGATCAAAAACAAGTTTCTTACGGGTGTATGAACAACAATACCCACCAGGTTTTTTCCCTTGTTCGAAGACCATTACCTTCTTACCTTCTTTAGCTAAATGAGCTGCACATGAAAGACCTGAGACTCCAGCTCCAATTACAATTGTGTCAAAATCTGGAGAAGACATCAAGATTAATAGCTTAATGTAAGTATTTAATGATTATTGTATTCTAAAGAGGAAAAAAAGAAAAAAAAGAAAAACTAGTGATGGAATGCACCAGTGTGATATATGCTTCTGAAAGCTTTTGCTTTTTGTCTAGCTAAATGAGCTTCAACTACTTCAGTTGAAACCTCAAGGTTATTGTGATTAGATCCATTTAAGGAATAGACCTTCTTTGCGTCTTTGGTTAATTTTGTAAGACGGTCATACACTGATACTTCTTCTCTGAGCCTGAAATCAGAGATTTTTGAGTTTTTTGAGATTGTTGTTGTTGCCATTTTCTTTCACCATTCTCATTGCTTAAGAACAATATACCATTATGTGTTAATAAAGGTTTCGTTCTATGAAATTCTTGCCACATTTGTTGAAATGACACCCATCATGTCTTATAAAAACACTTATTAATGATTAAAACATACTTATCATGAAACGAAAAAGTGAACAAAATGAACTCTGATGAAACTCAAGACGTTATTACTCGACCTCAAATAGGTGTCAAGCTTATAAGAGATAAAGAAATTACTTCTAAATTATTTGATAAAAACATGGAACCTATAATAATTGTTCTTCGTGAGGGACCTTTAACAATTAAAGAATTAGTTGAGAAGTATAATCAACTTGCAGAAGATCCAAAATCTGAAATAACAACAAAATCTGAAATGACAATTTACAGGTATGTAAAAGAATTAGATAAAATAGACCTTGTTAAAGAAGTTGGAAAAAGAATCAAAACTGGTCAATCTGCCGCTGAAACTTTGTATGGTCGAACTGCAAAAATATTTTGGAATCTAACTGATAAAGAAGATTACTGGAAAAGTGAAGATAGTAAAAAAACTCTAAACGCACTTAGAGATATACTGGGTCTCTATCAAGAGAACTCTACGATATCTGCTGAAGATCTAGGTAATCTTTTGAATAAAACTTATAAAACATCCTCAGATACGCTGGGCGCATTCTTTGAAGAAAACAATGATGCAATTTATAAAATAATTTCAGGCTTTACATTCAAAGAAGTTGACAATATATTTGATATCTTAGGTACTTTAATTCTCCTAATGAAAAGCAAAGATTTTTCAAAAGAACTCGAAAAATGTGGTTGTTAAAAAAAAGATTTGAAAAGGTGAGCTTTTTCAAATCATATTGCACTTTTTATTCATCTTAACTTAAGCGATTAAACTGGCATATGTTCCACAAAGTTTAGTATCTTCTCTACATTCTACTTTTTTTCTAGTTTTTATTTGTTGTTCATCCGTTTCTTCTTTTAATTGACTGTACTCAATCCTGAAATCTGGTAGAAAATTAAACTCCTGTTGCGTAACTGTAAATTCAGAAGCCATTTGATCAAATATTCTTAGTAAAGTTTCCTCAGAGATATCCTTAGCATTGTTTAATTTTGAAACTAGTGCATTTACTGTGTTTATTGGACTTCTTTGCTTGATTTCCTGAGTCATTCAATCACCAGATGTTAATTTTCAGAAAAGACAAGGAGATAAATTAGTCCGTCTCTTGTCTTGCTAAGTCTCTTCTGAAAATTTTAGTGCTTCCACTGTCATTCTCACTTGGTGAGAATATCTATCATAAAATATATAAATGTTTCGCATAACTTGTGACTGATATTCAAAAAAAGACAAAACTTTTAAATTTCCAAGGAAAAAGTTTTATTGTCAAATGTTTTAGATGTGAATTAATGGAGTATCAGGATTTTATCACTTATGAACCTGAACAAATTTGTATTGTGAAAGAGCAATTCAAATTTGATTTAGTCACTGATCCAAAATATACTCATATCCTTATTGCTTTAAGAGAGAGACCTCTACCGATTAAAGACTTAGTTGATGAATACAACAAAATTGCAGACAAACCTAGGAAACAAACAAGTATTTACAATTATCTACAAGAACTTATCAAACAAGGCCTAGTAATGAAAGCTGGTCAGCGAGTAATTACTGGTAAAACTGCTAGTGAAGTGCTTTACAGTCGTCGCGCGATACTCTATTATCCCGTAATTTTATCTGAAGATTTCTGGAAAACAGAAGAGAGTAAGAATGTTCTTGAGAAATGCCAACAGCTTTTAAGTCTGTATACTGACTCTGAACCGTTTAAAATTGATGATCTATCATCTTTTTTTATGAACATATATTCAAAATCAGAAGTGATTGTTGCTGAAATTTTCGAAAAAGATCCTGATAGTGTGAATAAACTCTGTTCTGATTTGGATTTTGAACAAATTGATAAACTAACTAGAATGCTTGAAACTCTAGTTATACTACTTAATCCCCAAAATTATGTCGAATCTCTTAAAGAATTAAAGATGCTTGACAACATAAAGAGGTAATAAATTGGCTACTAAAGACAATATTAAGACTTTGATAACTGTTCAATCTAAACCTCTTTTTATTATTCAAAACAGAAAACAACTGAAAGCATATAGTGATCCTAATTTGTCTAAAATTATACGTATTCTAAGATCTGGTCCTGCTACTATCAAAGAGATAGCCTCTTCATATAATAAGACAAATATTCCACCGAAATCTGAAATATCTATTTATAATTATGTTCGTAAGCTTGAAGATGTGGGCTTGGTAATCAATGCAGGAAGGAGAACACCTCGATTCTCTACCGCAACGGAAAATCTCTATGCAAACGTTGCACTTGTAATGTTTCCTATGGTTTTAATTGAGAGAAAATATTGGGAATCTGAAGAAAGTAAAAAGCTAATAGAAATAGTAAGGAAGTTGATTTCATTTCATACCAATAAAGATGATTCTTCCCATAATGATTTGAAAGAATTACTTCTGAAAATTTATTCATTAACCTCTCTAGAATTAAGCAGTTTCTTCGATAAAAATAAACGAAAAATTAATGAAATCTTCAAAGACAGCTCGACTGAAGAAATAATGAGAGTTGTTAAGTTGTTATCCTTAGTAATGATTTTTCGTCATCCTGAGAGTTATAATAAGGAATTACAGCAGAGTTTTCCTGAAAATTAGTCGTCTATAAATCTTCTAATCCAAAAGCTGATTGCATCAATTCTATTGCTCGAGAAACGAATCTAGCAGCAGGACCACCATCTACAATATTATGATCAATATTGAAAGTCACATTCAGAATATCTCGTTTTGCTAGTTTACCATCAATATACCTAGGTTTCTCTGAAACTGTTCCCAGAGCTAAATCGATTGTTCTTGTTGGGAAATGTATAGCATATCCACTTGCATCTTTTCCAAACATTCCTAAAGCTGTAACTCCTACTGTTCCACTGAATTTAGTAATGAACTCCTTATTGGTTGCTATTCCCTTGATAATTCTTCTACTAATGAAATCTGGTAGTATAGCGAATAAAATATTTTGCAGTTTTCTCTTGATATTTTGATTCCCCATGAGTTGTTCTTTTTCATCAATAATTAGATCTTGTAAAGCTCGTATTTCATCTGATATTTCAATTACTGTTCTGCTTTCAGGGGTTGAAATTACTTCCATTGAGGGAATTTTAGTGCCATTTTCAGATTTTCTCTCTACCATTATACCAAATCTAACTTCATCAGGAATCACTATTTTTCTTTTGCTAATTCTATATGCGTGAATCATCTTGTTCTCTTTGATAGCTTCGCTAACTGCTTTGATAACCCAGCCTGTAAAGGATATTTTTTTACCAGTTTTATCCGCATATGAACTGATTTTATTTTTGGCATCAGTGACATCAACTTCAACTAAACCTCTCATATATGGGAATTGAACAATAATTTCATTATATGTTGAAAGAATTTGACGAGTTATTGGGAATTTTTCTATTCTTTGACGAGATTTCTTTACCATAGAGATGAGTATGTACTTGTTATTCTTAAATTTTCATCTTAACAAAACAAAGATTTCATGTCATATAAAATATCACAGTTACATTATTGAAGAAAAGTTTCTTGAGTGCTAATAGTTTCGTTTATAAATGCTTACATATCTTGTCTTGTAATCGCTCTCTCCCAGCTCTTCTCCTTGTTTTGGCCATAAGTATACTTCTAGCTGTGTTCCACATCTGGAGCATACTATTGTGTTTTGCATTGGCAGTCCTTTGTCATCATAATCAAATTCTATTTTGATGGAATGATCACAAATATAGTCAAAATCACAATAAGAACAATGGTAATAGTCATAATTGTGCTTAGTAGTTGGTTTTAACAACCCAACTGGACAGGAATAAGCATTTACTGATTTCTTACAATCACATCGTAGGTGGTATGCTATTTCTGTCATACTAACTGCTAGAAGAAAGTACTATAAATACTTACCTTGTAATAAGGTCCCAGGTCCCCTTTTGGAAAAACAATCAAAGTCCAAGACAATCTCTTAGTTCTTGTTCATATTCATCTGATTTTATGATTGCTAAAATAATATTAACAATTTGGACAGCTCTATTTATCTCTAGCCTTTCTGATGAATAAACAACTTTCGATGCTTTTTCTGCGCCTTGCTCAAAAACTTTGAAAAATTCTTTTTGATTAAACTTAACAATTTTGATAACCAGCTTTTTTATACAATCTGTTGAAGGTTTAGGAATGTCTAAGTATAATTCCATTAGTTCAGCAATTTTTTCTATCGTTTTTTCTCCCACCCTACTCTCCCACCATTCTATGGGTTCTTCGTCTAAGAAAAATAATACTGCGGTTCGTGCAAAAAGTGCTTCTGTAATTGTTCTACCGAGTACAACTCTTTGACCTGCTTGAACAATAAAGTCTGTCCTAACAAGATCTTTGATATATCTGTATAAAGTCTTATCTGTTCTTAATCTGGCTGTTCTCTCCCTTTCAGTCCAGTTAAATATTTTGCTTTTCTCTTCTATTTTCTGATTGTATTTTACAGTTATTTCCTTAACTGTCATAGGTTTTTCTCGCAGAACAGTTAATACCGTAAAATAATTCTTATCTTTGAAGAACTCTATTTTTTCAGAATCTCTGATGATTTTGAACCCATCTTGTTTGAACTCTTTATCAATAAAATCTCTGTACTCAGAATCAGATTGGTTAGTTTTCTCCATTTCAGACAGTATATTTATTTCTAACCTTCTAAATAATGTTTCTCTCCACTTAAACTTTTTGAAAGAGAAACATGTTTTTTCTATCCTCTGGATAAAAAATAAGAATGCTAAGAAGAGATTTTAGGCTGATTCAGCAACAATCTTCCAGCTCTTCTTTAAATTCTTGAAAATTCATTAGCAAATGAACAATCCTAAAAGTATCTAAAATATGTGATGTTTCCTTAAAACTACAGTCTTTAATGATTCCTAGAACTTCCTTCTCATTTTGCTCAAACAATCTAATTTGTTCTTCTTCATGGTACATATCTATTTTAGACATAAGTTTTGCTAGGCTTTCTACTGATGGTGAATCCATATTTTTTGATAACCCTATAAGCGCACCAACTTTTTTAAGTGTAGTTTTACATTCATCACATTTCCAGGTATCATGGGACTGTTGACGCAAAAGGAAAATTTTTGCTCTACGTGCATACAGTGTTTCTGTAGCAGTTTTACCAGTAATTACTCGCTGTCCAGCTTTTATTAATAGACCTGATTGAGTTAATTCATTTATATATCTATAAATTGTCTTATCAGATTTCTTGTGATGGTCAAGTTTATACAACAACATAACATCTCTAATAAGTTTAACATCTTCTTTGGAGAATTTCTCTTTTTTTATTAAACTACTAATTTTGTCTTCATTCAAAACTTTACTATAATCTTTAGCTTTAGTCTGAAGTGTTTCCCAATCAGATATTTTATTTAGAATCTTTTCCAATTTTTCTTTATCTTCAGGGATTTCCCAATTTTCTAATTTTTCTTTAAGTTTGGGTAATTCTTTTTTTTCAATAAGTTGATTTGATCTAGCAGTTATTTCTCTTACTGTTAAACGCCCCTCTCTTAAAATTGCCAGAATAGGCCAGTAACCTTGATCGTAGAACATCTCCACTTTCTCTCGATCCCTTATTACTTCTACTTGTTTTAATAAATGATCATAATCTTCAGGAACGTCGTTATATCCCCCTAGTGTGCTCATATTCATTTTTCTCCTGTATACTCTCTTCGCAGAAGTATATATTAAACTTTCGTTGAGGCAAGAATAAATTCTTCATGCAGTATCTTACGTTCGCGCCATAAGAAACATTTATATATGTATATGGGAACATGTTCTCAGAGATTGAGAATATTGATTACAATCTCTTAGGAATAAGAAAAAATCGGGTGAAAAATAAAAATGGTATTGAAAATCGAGCAAAAAAATAAATTGATAAGAAATTTCAAAGCATTAAAAGAGCTATTTAATTACGAGTTTGTTGAAGAAGAGAGCTTATTCCAGATTCTTAATCAGGTTGCAGAGAATATGTATAATTATACTCTTGCAGATGAATACTCAAAAGATCACGATAAGTATGAGGATCATATCCTTCGCACAGCTCTAAAAAACGAGCATAACAAATCCCTGTCCAAGCTTCTTTTACACAAAGGTTCTTTCCTTTAACCTCTTTATATCCTTTTAATGGTAGAAAATGACACAATTTGTAATCACAGATTGTGGTTGATAGTTAATAAGACTAGTACTAATCATATAATCAGAGGTGGTATCATGGCACTAAAATCAGACTATAAAAACGAGCTAATAAGATCCTTCAAGAATGTTAAAACATTATCTAATGTGAATATTGATGATGAAGAAAAAGTAATCAAATTAATTGATCAGCTCGCTGAAATATTATTTGAATGTCAGCATGATAATAGAAAATGTCCAGGATATGAAGCTTATCAAAACTATAAAATCAGACAAGAGCTAGAAAAAGAAAGGAACAAAGCATTAGAATTAAAATTCAAGATTATTGGAACGTTCCATTAAGCTTAAGCTTTTCTTTCTTTTTCTTTCTTTTCTGATTTTTTATTTAATTTCTATTTCCCTTTAAGTAATCTTTAAAACATCTTCTTTCTTAATTGTATATTATATATTTGTAGGTGATCTTATGGTTAAGAAGAAAAGCAACGAAGAATTAACTGAAGATATAAAGAATCTCGAGACAAAGATAAGAACACTTGAAAAATTCATCAATGAAGATAAGAAACAAAAAGATGTTATTTTGGAGAAACTAGAAAAATCTTCTAGAGATATTGATAACGGATTAAAGAGTGTTCAAATAGAACTCAAATCTACTAATTCAAGTTTCACTGATAAATACAAAGTACAAGAAAAATTACTAAAAAAAGCAATAAGTGAATTTAACGCATTTCAAAGTGAACTTGAAGCTGAACTAGAAAAGGTTGCAGAAAAAGATCAAATAATGGAAGATTTAAGAACTCAAGTTAAGGAAAAGGATATTCTCAGTAGTGAAAAGGACAAGAATCTAAAGAAAATAGAAGCACAATATGAAGAAGCCCTTAATAAACTTGCTAAGCTGAAAGCTGAATTTGATTCACTTGAAACTATTTACGAACAAACTAAAACTCTTCAAGATGAACTTAAGAAGAATTTAGAGTCAACTGAAAAAGAATATACTGATTTCAAATCGAAAGAAGAGCCTATAATGGCTCAAAATGAAAGTATACGTTCGATTTTGAATTCAACAGATCAAGGAAAGATTTACTTAGGACTTGTAGAAGCACATCCAAGAAGTATGACAATTGATGAAATTGCAGACCTTATTGACTCTACAGCTGTTCTGATTAAATCATCATTATTGCATCTGGAAGAATTAGATGTAATTGATTTCAATCCAGCAACAAGAAATGTTAAACTTCCTGAGTGAAATCTCTTTCTTTTCTCTTTGTCTCGCGAATCGTTATTCATTTAAGAAGATACTATATCTCGAATTAGATTAAAATGGATGAATACTTGAAAGCCAATCTAGCTAGATGGAACGAAACCGCTGCAGTTCACGCAAAATCCTCTGACTATGATCTTGAAGGTTTTATGGGAGGTAATAACAGTTTACATAAGATCGAACTTGAAAGTCTAGGAAGCGTTAAAGATAAGTCTTTACTCCATCTCCAATGTCAATTTGGAATGGATACACTCTCGTGGGCAAGATTAGGAGCTAATGTTACAGGAGTGGATTTTTCAGATAAGTCAATTAAACTAGCTAATGAAATCAATGATCATCTCAAACTTCCTGCAAAGTTCATTTGTTCTAATATTTATGATCTTCCTGATGTATTAGATAAGAAATTCGATATAGTTTTTACATCTTATGGTGTTCTATGCTGGTTACACGATATTGAACAATGGGCAAAGATTGTTTCTAAATATCTTAAGAAAGGTGGAACATTCTTCATTTCAGAATTTCATCCATTTCTATGGATTTTTGATGATGAAAACACTAGCAAACTGGAATACAAATATCCCTACTTCTATGGTAAAAATCCTCTTCACTACAAAACTGAATATACATATACTGAACAAGAAAAAATCCTTGAGAACATTGACAATTATAATTGGCAACACACTTTTGGAACCATAATCACATCACTTATTCAAGCAGGATTGAAAATCAAAGAAATTAAAGAATATTCACATACTTATTTTCAACAATTTCCTTTCATGGAAGAGAAAGAAAAAGGGGTTTGGACATTCAAAAATGAAAAGTATAACCTGCCACTAGTTTTTTCAATAAAGGCAGTTAAAGAGTGATTCTTTTTGCTTTATTTATATATTTCAACAGAACTTTCTGGAATCTTTGTAATGAAAAGTGCTTCTACATTAGGTCCAACATGGCAGGTTACAGCTGGTCCAATAGGTTCATAAAAATAGCTCAAGGGTTGAATCTTATTTTGAAGAGATTTAGATAACCTCTCAAATTTGTCGTTTTCAATACCATACGCTCCAGATAGAGCAAAATTACCAAATTTTTGAGCGTCTCTTGTAACTTCTTCTATCATCGATTCATATCCTGCTTCCACACCTCGAATATTTTTTAGAGCATCTATCTCCCCCTCAACAAAATGCAGTAAAGGTTTCATGTTCAATAAAGATCCAATAGCATGTCGAGCCCTTCCAATCCTTCCACCTCTAAGAAGGTATTTTAATTCCTCAACCAAAATGTAAATCTTAGTGTTTTGCATCATTTCTTTGATTTCATCAACTAGTGGACTCAGTTCCATACCTTGTTCTCTTCGTAGAGCTGCATGGTGAGCAATCATTGTAATTCCAAGAGAAACCGATAAAGTGTCAATGCATGTAATTTTTCCTTTGAATCTTTTTGATGCTATTGTTGCATTTTGAAAAGTAGCACTTAGTTTGTGGCTAACACCAAGATAAAGAATGTGATCAGTTTCTTCTAGAGTTTTTGAAAAAACATCATGAAAATCCTTAGGAGAGGGTTGAGATGTTGTGATTTTTTCTTTTGAATGAACAATCTCATGTAAGAATTCTTCTCGAGTAATTCCAACTCTATCTAGAAAATCTTTACTCCCAATAATGACTCTCGCAGGAACAATAGGTATTTTATATTTTTCTTCAAGTTCTTTTGGAAGATCTGATACCGAATCTATAATTATAGTATATGAGTTGGTCACAATTATTGAAAGAGTAAGTTCTTAATAATATTTCACATGAAACGAAAAAAAAGATTCAACTCTAGAAGCCCTAAACTCTTGTAAAACTGAAAAGAGTATGAATAATAATTTTTGGACGATATTTGTATTTTATTGTTATTCTTTTTTCCAATTTATGCAAATTAGTTAAAAACGAAAATATTCCTAACAAAAAAGTTCATAATAGGTTTTAATCGTAGTAATACAATCACTTTTTAAGTGATTTATAAAAAATATAAATGTAAAACATCCTAAGAATGCATTCTACGATGAAACTAGGTGAAAACTTTGAAATTAGATGATAATCAATTTTATGTTTTAGATGCTGGTACTGAGAAATGGATATTCACTACACGACCTGAAGCAATATCTCAGATGAAGGACGTAGTGAAAAACGGTAATGGAGAAAACGTAAAGCTTCTCTGTATTAATACAGAAGAGGATAGTTGGGTTATAGAACAATACCCTTGGAAGGATATTGCATTTGAATTAATAAAAGAACATGGGTGAATATAAATGGAAATAGTCCAAATACCTATCGAAAAAATAAGTCCAAGTCCTTTTCAGCCAAGAGAAACCTTTGATAAAGAAGCAATTGAAGAATTAGCTGATTCAATAAAAGCTTATGATTTATTAAATCCTATTTTGTTAAGACAAACTGGAGACGAAACATATCAGATAGTCGCAGGAGAAAGAAGATGGAGAGCTGCTCAATTTGCAGGTTTGAAGAAAATTTATGCGATTGTTAAAGATATTGATGAAAGTCAGCAAAGGATAGAATCTTTAATTGAAAATATACATCGAAAAGATCTTTACATGATTGAGAAAGGTAGAGGTGTAATGGAGATTTTTAGAAGTGAAGGAATAGTACAAACACCTAAAAGTCTAGCTAATATTATTAACAGTATTGAGCGGAAAAAATCAAGAAATCTTTCTTTAATTCCAACTGAAGAAAAAATTGATGAGATTTGTGCAAAAATACATATTAAATCTAATACCCTACGATTATGGTTAGAAGCTGCAAGCGTTGCCCCAGATATTATTAATGAGGAATTAAGTAAACCAGTTGACGAGAGAATACCAGAGAGAGTACTTTCAAGATTGTCGACAATTAGCGATCCAGATTTGCAAAAAAGTACTTATGAAAAAATTGTCGAACAGGATATGGGGAAAGATCAAGCAAGCAAGTTTGTTTCTCAAATCAAGAAAATACCCCGAGCTGAGCAAGAGGCTATTTTAACTGAAGGTATTCCTATTGAAGTTGTTGGTGATTCAAAGGAAGGCTATAGTATTGAGATTCCTAAAGATGAGATTGAAACGGTGAAAAAAGCTGTTTCAGTTGGTAAAAAGAAAGCAGCTGAAATTCTTACAAAGCCTATTATTGAGGAACGAGGAAAGCATAGAAGGAATCTACATGCACACAATAAAATTATGGATTTACTTGACGATTTATTTTGCCCATGGTGTGGTAAACCAGCGTCAACACATCTGAGATGGAAATGTCATAAAGATGAAACTCTTGAGGAAGCAAAAGAGCAAGCTAAAGAAAATTATTCTGATTCTTCTCATCGAGAAGAAATAGATCCAAGATTTATGAAGAAGAAAAAATAGCTTTTCTCATAGAATCTTTTTTATTTTTCACAAAATTTCTTATATTGATATTGATTTATTAAGTTGTGAATATGCATCAGTTAAAGCATCAGGTGTCATTAGAAATACCTTTTGAACAAGTCGGAATAAAAGATAGTTTCTGGTCTGAAAAACTAAAAGTAAACTCAGAAGAAGCAATCTTCCATCAATGGAAGAAACTTGAAGAATCAAAGACTATAGAAAATTTTCGAATTATTCAAGGAGAAAAGGAAGCATTCAGAAAAGGATACTTCTATGCTGATTCTGATGCACACAAATGGGCTGAAGCAGCTGCAACAATTCTGATGTCTAGAGAAGATAATGATTTATTGAAAATTCTTTCAAATAATCTTGATCTTCTTATTTCTGTTCAAGAAAAAGATGGATATATTTTCACATATAATCAGTTCCATTTTCCCAGTGAAAGGTGGATAAACCATCAGATAGAACATGAGTTATATACACTTGGTCATCTAATTGAAGCAGCGATTATTTCTTACAAGGCAACTAATAAAGAAAGTTATCTAGATTTGGGAATAAAAGCTGCTGATTTACTGGTAAAAGTGTTTTCTAATGCTTCTTCTAAACAAACTCCAGGTCACCCTGAAGTAGAAATCGCATTAATCAAGCTATACAGATTTACAGAAGAAGAGAAATACTTGATACTTGCAGAAAAGCTTCTAGAAAAGAGGGGGAGATTCTTTTTATTTGGAATGCGAATCTTTAAAGAAAATACCTCCCAAAAGAAAAGAGCTAAAGAAGTTTCAAGACAAAAAGAAATCTTTTTTGATAAAAAAGAAATTAAACAAGAAACTCTGATGGGTGATTTATCCAAAGATGGTCCAAGAGGATTAGGAATAAGATTTATATTATCTGCAATATCTGGAAAGTATTTCCAACAAAATAAACCCTTAAGGAAACTAAACAAACCTATCGGTCACAGTGTTAGATGGGGATATTTAGTTACAGCAGCTGCCATGCTGTATCAAGAAAGAGGAAATACAAAATTATTTAAATCTCTTCAAAAAGCATGGGATCATATGGTTAAGAAACGAATGTATATTACAGGAGGAATAGGTTCTCTTCCTCTTCTAGAAGGTTTTGGAAGAAATTATGAACTAAACAATAAATATGCTTACAATGAAACATGTGCAGCAATAAGCTCTGTTTTCTGGAACTGGGAAATGTTGTTATCAACAGGTGATGCTAAGTATGCTGATTTGCTTGAATGGCAACTTTACAATGCTGTACTTGTAGGTATGTCAGCTGATGGAAAATCCTATTTTTATAGGAATCCCTTGGAGGTGGATAAAACTTTCGAACGAAAAGAATGGTATAAGACCGCATGTTGTCCTTCAAACATATCACGAACCCTTGCCAGACTTAGTAAGTACATCTATAGTTTTAATGAGCGTAATTTATGGATTCATCAATTTGTTGGAAGTAAAGTTAAAGTTCCATTAAATGGAATAAACGAGTCAGAGATCAAAGTTGATATGCAAAGCAATTTACCTTGGGATGGAAGAATAACGATTAATCTTGAATGTAAAGAGAATTTAGATTTCTATTTGAATATACGTTTACCTAGTTGGACAGATAAGCCAGAGATCCACATTAATGGAAAGAAATTGGACAAACTAAAACTAAACTTGAAAGAAGTAAAAACTGCTTCTGGAATCATTCCTTACGAATCATATTATATTAGCATGAAGGAAGATTGGAATTCTCATAATATTATCAAAATTAATTTTCCGATGCCGATTAATATTCATAACTCTCATAAAAACGTTAGAAAAAATAGGAACAGAGTTGCATTTTCAAGAGGTCCATTAGTGTACTGTTTTGAAAGTTTAGACAACCCTAATCTAGACATTTTGAAAGAACATGTCAATATAAAGAGAAAAGCTGTTGCATATAGTTCTGAAGGATTAACAAAACTGAAAATGTTGAATAAAGAGAATGAAGAATTAACCGCTCGTCCATATTTTTCATGGGGAAATAAAGGAAAATCTTCTTTACTAGTTTGGATAAAAAAATATTCAAAAGAATTTTTCGAGAAAACTAAAATTCCGGAATAATCGCATTAAATTTATAATAGAGTCATTGTTCTGAAAGTTTACTGATTTAAATGAAGAAGAAATCAAAGGTTGTTTTAGTGACAGGTGCAGCTTATGGTATAGGTCAAGCTATAACAGAGTATCTAAGTCAAAATGGTGATTTTGTTGTTGCTACAGACTATGATACTGAAGGTTTAGTAAAGTATTACTCCAGAGACAAAATTCATACTATAGAAATGGATGTAACCAATCAAGATAGTATTCAGAATGCAGTTGATGAAGTAGAAAAATTGGTTGATGGTATTGATTGTTTAGTCAATAATGCAGGATTATTTGTTGGTGGTCCTTTAGTCGAAGTTGATTTCAAGGATATTCAAAAGCTGTTTGATGTAAATGTTCTTGGTTATCTAAGAATTACTCAATCATTTTATCCTTTATTAAAAACTAACAAAGGTAGGGTTGTTAATATGAGTTCTGAGGTAGGAAGAATAGCTTTTCCATTTAATGGTCCATACTCGATGTCCAAATATGCAATAGAGGCATTTTCTGATTCATTGAGACGTGAATTTCAGTTTCTAGACATGAAAGTTGTAATTATTCAACCAGGTGCAATTAGAACAAGCTTACCAGAAGTAACTGTTAAGAATTATCAGAAATACATGGAAAATTCTGATTTTAAGGAAGAAATTTCAAGAATATGGAAGGTTCTTGAAACTGAAAGATATGCTGACCCAATCTTTGTGGCTAAGAAAGTGTATAAAGCTGTTCATGAGAAGAAACCTAAGAGGCGCTATAAAGTGAAGAACAATAAACAAAGAGGACTTCTTGAATATTTACCTGTATCATGGGTAGATTTTCTAATTAGGAATTTCATATGAGAATTACAAAAGCTTTAAGAAAAACTTCTAAATTCACAACTTTATGGCTCATGTTGTAGCAAGAACTTTTGGTGCTGAATTCATAATTTTAGATATAATATTCTGTATAATTTGGATGGCTTTTCTAATACGTAAGAAGTATATCCTTCAGTGGTTAATTGGTCTATTTGGAACAGTTGTTGTCTTTTTGTTCGATTATGTTTTATGGTATATTGTTAAAGGTACTAGAAAGATCTATGCTCTGCCAGATTTTTTCACAAATCTAGGTGATACATGGGGACCTTTGCTATTCTTAATTTACTTCTCTTTTACATATGGTATGATTGAATTCAGCTATGTTGCTGTTATGTTCAGTGCGAAAAGATGGCGAAAAATGCTATATTGGACTATGTTTCTTTACATAGGTTGGTTTTTTGTTGCTTTCTTTCCAAAAGTTTTACCTTTAGCAGATAATACAGTTTTCATTGCGAGAGAGATGGCTTCAGGACGGTGGTTGCAAATAGGTATGTCACTAGGTGGTTTTTCAGCTATTATCCTTTTCAAATATGTTTGGAAACCTTTCAAATCTGTAACATGGAAGCAGATTGGATTTTTGGTTCTGATAGGCTTTATAGTTCACTTTGGGATGGAAATCTCTCTTTTATCTGCAGGCATTAGACCTGCAACTGATCTAGTATCAGTTCTTCTCTTCAACAGTTTAATTGAGTTTAATTCAGGTACACCATTTCTTTTCATAATCTGGATTCTTACAAAAGATAGAAAAATAAGTACAGGCGGGGAAACGGAAGAATTGATCTTTGAAACAGTCGCTATGCCTTCTTATGATTCACCTACTATAGATCCGAGTGATGACGAGTAATAAAATATTTTAAAGAAGTTTCAAATCTATCAAAGCAGCTTCATAACGAGGAATATAATGTTTTGGTATGTCATTTCCATGAAGAAATCTGTCTAAGGCATCTGCATCTTTTGTTAATTCTACAATTTCATCTTTTGTGTAATTTGTTTTGTCTGTATGGAGAATTGTAGCCTGATAAATGATTTCTATTTCTTTTTCAGAAAGATGCCCAAATTCTTCTCCATATGTTTGGTTGAATTTATTTAAAAAATCTATCACAAGAGGTCCCCCTTTGGGAGCATGGTCATCAAAAATACCTGTACGAATTAAAAACAAATCATGAATAGCACCAGCTATTCCTGCGATTTCTATATCCAATTTTCTAGATGCAGCAATTAGCTTAGATATTTGAGAACATGAAAACATATGCTTCACACTCCATGTTAAAGGCTGATCTCTTTCGAAATCCTCCATTTGTGTGATTTCATCAAGTAGTATATTCAGAATCTTGTTTAGTCTTGACATTGATAGTGTAGATTCATTTATTGTACTCAACTGTTTTTCCTTCATGTATATGACAACATTTCATGAGATTATATAATTTGTTAAGAATAGAAAAAGAGCTTTTCATTTAATTATATGTAAGATTCTCTTGAAGTATTTTGTTGTTTTTTCATAATTTTCCATTAGAAACAACGCTAAATGCATTTCCTTGTTATAAGTGATGAAAAGTGGAACCCACAATAAAGCTAAGAGTACCGTATGAATATATTTTGACAACCAGATAATAAGAATATTTACCCCAATTAACCAAAAAAGCATTGAAATCAAAAGGACAATACTCATCCAGTTTCTTTTGATATTTGTGATCCATTCAGCTATTGCTATAAGAATAAAAGGAATGAGAAAAGTATAGTAATTTTTGTAAACACCACGAGAAATGAACATGTGTATACCTATGATATAAATTGCATTAAAGGTGAAAAATGATTTTCTATTATCAATTAAATGATCTCCTTTGATTAATGCAATTCTATAAAAAATCAAAGAGAAAACTATGAAAGGAATATAAATTTTGTTAAGAATATAGTACGCATAAGCTAGTTTGTTAGCACCTATGAAAAGTAGTGTATGAAAAGGAGTAGTTGAAAATAGTATATATTCCTGACTAATTGAAAAATGTGTTATGCCTGAATAACCTTGACCTAGAAGAACGCCAATGTAATAAGTGGGATGTTTGAAAATCCAAGGAAGAGATAAGAGTATAAATGATAAGAAAAATGCCATAAGAAACTTTATACTCTCTTCTATATCATTCCTAACTAAAATTAGAAACCAGATTGGTAGAAAGAAAAGAGACATCTGCTTAGTGAGAAAGGACAAAGTCAATATAGATCCAGCTGCCATGGGTTTTTTCTTTTCAAAGAAATAAAGCGAGAGTAGGGTTAAAGAAGTAAACATGTATGAATTAAGTCCTAGAACCCCATTATACAATAAAACAATAGGCATAAAATTATAGCATAAAGCAACACAGATGGCAATACATGTTCGTTTCCTTGATTTTTCGGATTTACTTAATTTTCCATCAATAATTAGAAATATCATTACGGTAGAAAAAGCATCAAACAGAAAAGGAGCTATCCTAACAGTTTGTTCAACAACAAAAGCTTCAGATGCATTAGTAAATAAATCTACGAAGAGAGAAATAAAAGTTAGGAAATACACAAAATAAGGACCATAATAATATACTTTTAATGGAAGTTCTTGTCCAGGTTGATAAATATCCCAGTTTCCCTCACGAAATGCCAAAAGGTAGGGCTCATAATACTCTTTAACATCGCTTACAGCCTCCCAGTAAACACCTGATTCATGAAAATAGTCTAGAGAACCACCATTTATTCTTAGGAACCAACTTGATACGAAATGTTGTATCATCGCGGAGATGGCAAATAAAACCAGAATAAGACAAATTCTGAAGAATAATTCTTTTTTATTCATTTGGATTTTCTTTTTGAAATAAGCAAATCGAGGTTTTAAACCATCCATTAGGAATGTGATAGAAAAACACTTTTAAAATATTTCTTTAAAAAAATTAGCTGATGTTACAAATATCATTTTAATCATTTATTTGTAAGTATCTACAGCATCATCAGGAATCTTAATTATCCCAAATCCAAACAATTTTGGCCCTGCATGACTTATAATGTTTGCCCCAATAGCTGCGTAATGGAAAAGTAAAGGCTTAAATTGCTCTTCAATTTCTGCAGAAAATCCTTTGAATTCTGGTGTATCTAGACCATAAATCATAGTAATTACATAATTCCCGAATTCTATGCTCTTCTCTTCTATTATATCCTTGAAATATGCCATTCCAGCTTCGAAGCTTTTGACTGTATCAGATGCGGATATTTCTCCATCCATAACAGTTAATATAGGCTTGGCGCCAATTAATGTTCCAAGAAGACTTTTAGCTGCTCCTATTCTTCCCCCCCTTCTTAGGTATTCTAGTGTATCTACCATGAAGAAGATCTTAAGGTTGGATTTCATTTGTTCAAGTTCTTCAATAACTTTGTTTAAAGAGATACCTTGATTTTTTCTTCTTACTGCATGATCAAGTAATAGCGTCATACCCCAAGATACTGTTTCTGTATCAAAAACAATAAAATTATCAGTTTTTAACTTTTTTGCAGTTAATATGGCATTTTGTAGTGTAGCAGACATCTTAGCACTTATTGCAATGTAGAGTACTTTGTCATACTTCTTAAGTGAATCAGAAATTATTTGATGAAAATCAGCAGGAGAAGCTACAGATGTTGAGGTTTTGGCTTTATCGTTAATCATCTTTTCAATGATTTCTTCTCTTGTTATATTCTGACGGTCAATGTATTCTAAGTCATCAACCATAATTCTGGTTGGAATAAGTATGATTTCATTCTTTTTCTGATACTCTAAACTGAAATCAGCGCCAGAGTCAGTAATGATACCAAAATTTTTTGTCATAAAATCTAGGTCAGTTGAGTACTATATAAAATTTAGTTGCTAACCATCTAAAACAGAATGCATTTCTTGAGTTTTTGTTATCTGCAAACGTTTATAATATTGAGAAGCCCATAACCAGTTATGAGAACTGGAACAAAAGTATTTCTGGTAATCTTTTTACTGATTTTAGCGGGGGGCGTTGTTATTGGTGTAGACGTCTATTTGAGCTGGAAAACTTTCAATGACAATCCTGGAGCTTTCTCATATTCAACTCCTGTTTTTGCTTTAGCTCCTGATAATAGTTCAGTAGATGTAACAACTACTATTACGACTCCTACACTAGGGTACATACCAAAATCAGCAAGAATTGATATAATTATAATGAACGGGACAGAGGTCTTTGGTGATCCTTTACAGGTAACTGTAAAACTAGGAACATCGCAGGTAATTAATTTCACGGTTATCTTTGAGATGGATATAATAGTTTATATCACCGATGGAAATTCAATAGCACTGATTGCTGAAATTTCAGCTACACCCATATATATTGGAATACCTCTGAATTTCTTAATGCAAGAGTTGGGTGATATACCTATCAATTTACCTTAATCACTCTTGTTTCTTTTTTTTTGTTTCTCTCTCTCTATCCAAAATTTTTTAATGTGTTCTTTTGTTTTTTACCCATGACTATCTTAGGAAATCATCTAGTATGTGACTGTTCAAAAGCAATAAAGGGGTCTACATGCCCTCGACAGATGATTTCACCTATGATAAGCACACCTAACACATATTTTCATTGCCCAAACTGCAATTTTGATTTTATCTGTACTCAAGCGACAAAAGTTGAAAACGGAATTGACAAATTCGGTTATTCTCAATTTAAGCAAAATGTCTGTAGGAAGTGTGAATCCCCTCTAGTTGAGAAAAAATGGCCTTTAGAATAATTTACTTATTTCTATAATCTATAAATTCTTGAAAGTTTCTTTAAGAATCTACCTAGATAACTTTGAAAAATATTTTTTTCCACAACATTTCCTGCTAGTTGCATGTTTCCCATTGAATATGTCGGATAAGAATGAACCATCGTAGCTATTTTTGAAATACTGGTCTTACTTAACATAGCAAGTAAAAACTCATTTATCAATTCACCAGCTCTAGAAGAGACAATAGATGCTCCAGTAATTTTCCCTTTTGTTGAAGAATATATCTGAATAAATCCTTCTACTTGGTTATCAGTTATAGCTCTATCAATTTGATTGTTAAGTAAAGTGTGCTTCTCAAACTCATCTCTGACAATTGAGTTAATTTTGTTAGTTTCTCCCGCAAATGCAACTTCTGGGTCAGTAAAGGTTGTCCAAGAGATATATTTAGGCATTCCTTTGCTTTTAAAGGGTAGCAAGGCATTACGAACAGCTATGTAACCTTGATATCCTGCAATGTGAGTGAATTTGTATTGGGTTACGCAATCTCCTGCTGCATAAATGTGTTTCTTAGATATTTGTCTAAAATGATTTCATTATTAGAAACCTTAACTCCAGCTTTCTCCAGACTTGATTTATCAATTGCAGGTTCTCTGCCGACAGCAATAAGTAAATCTGAACCAATCAACTTATTTCCTGTTTTTGTATAAACTTCTACTGCACCTTTAGCATTTTTTTTAACCTTTTTCACAGGATCTCCCAAAGCCAATCGAATACCCTCACCTTTTAGAATTAATTCTAACTCAGAACTAACTTTCTTATGTTCACGAGGTAAAATATTTTTCTTCATATCTATTAAAGTAACTTTTGAGCCTAATCTCTTGAATGCTTGACTAAGCTCACAACCTATAGGTCCTGCACCTAAAACAAGCAAATGTTTAGGAAGTTCAGGAATTCCAAAAATAGAATCAGAAGTAAGATATGGTACATCATCTAATCCTTCAATATTCTTACTTGGAATTATTGGTTTTGCTCCTGAAGCAATAATGAATTTTTTAGCTTTAAATCTCTGATCATCTACTTCAACTTCCTTTGATGAAACAAAACGAGCTTCACCAATTAATACATCAATTCCTTCTTTTTGAAGAACTTCTGGTTTTTCTTCCTCATAGATGTCATTTACTGTTTTTTTGATATAGTCCTTGACAGCATTAAATTTAACCTCATAATCAGCGTCAATAAATCCTAAATCAACTGTTTCTGAAGTTTTTTTAACTAGAGAGGAAGCAAATACTAATGATTTGCTTGGTATACAGCCAGTCCATGTACAATCTCCCCCAATTCTATCTGCTTCTATTAAGAGTGTTTTCGCACCTAATAAAACAGCATATTTTGAAGTAACCAATCCAGTTGTACCTCCTCCCAATATGATGATGTCATACTTTGAAAGCATCTTAGTTCCCAAATAAAGTTGGCTTTTGAGATATATAATTATTCCAATCTTACAAAATTAGCTTAAACAATGTTATTTGATGATATAACACTAAAGACTTTTTATGTAACTTCAAAATAAGTAGCTCTTATGGCTTTAAAATGGAAATTTATAATTAACCCAAATGCTGGTTCAACTCTTTGTGTTAAAAGGTGGGAAAAAGCTGAACCTATTGTAGCAAAAAGTGGTATAGATTATGATGTTGAATTCACAGCTGCACCAAAAGAGGGTATGGAGAGGGTCAAAAAAGCAGTTAATGGAGGTTTTAATAGAATTATAGTGGCAAGTGGCGATGGAGTTGTCAATGAAGCTGTAAATGGACTGATGCAGCTATCAGAAGCAAAACGAAAAGCTGTAGCGTTTGGAGTACTTCCATTTGGAACAGGAAATGATTACAGCACATTCTTAGGGCTACCATGGAATCCTGAAAATGCAATTAACACGCTCTTAAATAAAACAGAAGTCTCCCCTGCTTCTGCAGGTAAAATAGAACAACCAGATACAGGTGGATCAAGTTATTTTGGAAATTGCCTTGATTTTGGAATTTCTTCATTAGTTAATATTGCTAATGCCAGAGGAGAAATGAGTTGGATGAAAGGTCCATTCAAATATACGCTTCTAGCAATCAAGAAGCTAGTTTCTGTTAAACAAATACCTGGAGTAGTTATATTGGACGATGGTGATCCTATCGATTTTCGTCTAATGCTTCTAGCTATTGGTTTCAAAGCCTTAGGTGGCGGAATGCTAGTGTGCGTTGATGGGCACCCACAAAATGATTTCTTTGACGTGTTTATTACAGAAAACATGTCTAAATTCCAGACACTTATTGGTATCAAGAAAATTCACAAAGGCGACCACAAATATATGAAAAATACCATTTATACACAGGCTAAAAAAATAGAAGTAAAATTAGAAAAACCTATTGCAATGGAACATGATGGAGAGATTTGGGAACCTCAAGATATTAGTAAACATGTAATAGCTACTATTCTCCCTAAAGCATACAATGTCTTATACAACACTGAACATCCTTCATTAAAATGGTTAACTAAAGAGGAACTAGAAAAAGGTGTAAAACCAGATGGATCTCCTCATGGTATGACTCATTGGGCAGGTAGAACTTGGCAAGAGAAAAGCTAATACTACATTCCAATTCCTATCAATAACATTGAATATCCAATGCTTAGAACAGCAAAAAACAGAGTGAGAGGGAGCATTTTTACCATATACTGTAGGAAAGAAATTCTATCCCCTTCGCGATTGAGTATTTCAAGTGCCATGAGAATAGTAATTGAACCTAAAGGTGAAAGAGAACCACCAATATTCCCTCCTAAGACAAACCCTATCCATAAACCTGGTACAATACCTTGAGGTAGGGTCTGGAAAATATATGAAAAAATCAACGCAGCTGAAGAGCCATTTAGAAAACCCGTAATTGGTAAACCTACAACACCGATTATTACAGCAACAATCATTTGACCACCTATAGCAATTTTCCCCGTTGAAGGATCCGTTGTCAAGAAATTCGTCATTATTTTGGTAAGAGGTGATAATGCACCAGATGCAGTTAAAACACCCATTAAAACAAAAAGTGCTATGAAGAAAACTATCATTTCCCATTCAACTCCTTCCTCAATATATTGCTTCAAATCTGCTCTAAACATAAAAACACCTATTACAGAAACAATTAGTGCAACAAATGCTACATCTGGAAATTGGAATATTGTTTTGGTAAAACCATCTGACGCATTTTGAATTATAGGTACTTCTTTTACTTGAGTTAGAGCAACACCAATTAAAGTTCCCTCGATTTTAATACTTGTTAATAAGAAACCAGCAAATAGAATCCCTAAGAGGATAATAGATTTCCAGATGTTCATTCTATTTTCGATACCTGACCATGGGTTGATTCTTCCCAGTTGTTCTTTTTTCTCATCAGATACTTCAATCATTATATCTTTCCTATAGATAAAGAAGAAGAAAGCAGTTGCAATCCCAAAAAAGAAAATAGCTATTGGGAGCATATAGCCCATAAAAGAAATGAAACTAATATTTTTAGTTAATGTTCCTGGTTTAAGTAAGTTATAGAAGATAATATTGGGGAGTGAAGAAACAGGAGTGGGAAGTCCTCCAATTATGGTGTTAATTCCTACAAAGAGAACAAAGGGTCTTAATCTCAATTCTAGTTGCCTACAGATAACTACCGTTAAGGAACCTAACAGAATAATTGCTGAAAGGTTATCAAAAAACATTGAAACAAAGAAAGTTAATCCCCCTAATGCTATCATTAATTTTCTAGGATCTCCTTTGGTTAATTTAACAATAGAAAGAGAGATGAAATCGAAGAACCCTGCTCCACGAGTAAGAGCTACAATAATACTAACTGAGAAAATAATCAGAATCGCTTCTACATTAATTGTTTGAGCTAAAGCTTCTAGAAAATTGTGCGGTACATGTTCAAAGCTAAGGTTTTCTTCAAATCCTAATGACCAGTTCATAAAGAACATGTAAATCAATGCAACAACAACTGCACCTGTTACTGTAATTTTAGTTGCATCAACCCCTTCCTTCATCAGTAATAGAATTGTGGCAAGAACAATAATTACGATTATGATAGTTACAACCCATCCATAATTATCTAGAACACTTGCCAATTAATCACAATCTTTCACTTTAAACCAAGATTTGCTTGGTTTTGATCATGTTTGATTTTGATAATCAAACGGTTATATTTATTCTATTTTATTCAAAGTCAGTTCTGGAAGCTACCGCGTTTTCCTCTTCTACTTCCTCTTCAGAAATTTCTTCCTCAACTTCTTCCTCTTCAGGAATTTTCATTTCTTTTATTTCTTCAATGACTTTTTCTTTCAATTCTTTTTTAGGTTCCTTGAGATCCTTTCTTAATTCATACTTGATTTCCTCTTTGATCTCTTCTTTGATTTCTTCAATAATCGTTTCTTTCAGCTCTTCAATACTTTCTTCTTTTTTGAGCTCTTTAGATACTTCTTTCTTTATTTCTTTTTTAGGTTCATCTTTAACCTCTTTAACGACTTCTTTCTTTATCTCTTCAATTACTTCTTCCTTTACTTCTTCTTTGATTTCGTCCATCTCAGTCATATCCTCTTCCTCCTTTTCTTCAACATGCATATCTTCTTTAATCTCAGGAATCTTTTTTACTCCCTCTTCCTCTGACTCTTCTTTATCAGTAATCCCTAAAATATCCTTCTTCACTTTCTCTTTGATTGAGTTTTTTAAGGATTCATCCAGGACAATCTTCTCTTCCTCTTCTCCCTTAACTTCCTTTACTTCCTCCACTTCTTCTTGTTCTTCCTGTTCTTCTTCTTCTTCTTCCTTTGGTTCTTCTTTTTCAACTACTATTTTTCCTTTTGCAATTAAAATTGGAAATGCTATATCTGGATCTTCAAGCAAATCTGTGAAAAAACCATAGAGGCTAGAATGTGTAGTGGGCATATAAATCATAAGAATACCCGTATCCTTGCCGAACCTTGAGAGTTCCTGTTTAAAAACTTCTACACTGTCTGTTGACATTATGTGTGTATCGACGAATCTTGATGCTTCACGAAAGACTTCTGAATTTGCTCTTTCAAACCTTTCTAAATCTTCTTTTGATTTCTTTACAAGAGCTTCTAATTCCTCTTTACTTTTACTTTCATGATAACTTGGATCAATATTAATCAAACAATGTATATCCGATTTCTTTAAACTATATTTTAGAGCTTTTTCAAACATATAAGGTAATTGTGTAGTATTGCTGAAAAATAAACCAATATTTTTGAATAGTAAGTCGAGATTTATCCTTTCACTCTCTACTAAAAGAACAGGGATCTCTTCGATATCTTCTAGAAGATGATCAAATAAACTTCCTAAAACTGTAATACTGGCTTCTGTATCTTCATCTTCATCTTCAGTTATCTGCTTTTCCTCCAAGCCTATAAATGAGGAAGGTACAATAATAAGATCATATTCTGTTGTCAGAAGAACATTGTCCAGAATAGACCTAAGATTTTCCAAGTTTTCAACAACTTCTCCTTTAATTTCAAAATCCTCACTACGAAGATGTTCATATGCGAAAGCTAGAGAGGCTTCATAGCTTTCTTTAGTTGTCTCTGAAGTTGTTGGAGGTTGTTCTGTATAGAAACAAACAACATCGATTTTTGTTCCAAAATGTCTATTTAGCTCCCCTGCACACAGAACAGCTGCTTTTGATTTAGCAGTACCATCAATAATAACTAACGCTTTTTCAGCAGGAGGTACTTCAGGTTTAACAGAAGGCAATAACTCTGTAAATTTTTGAAGAGTTTTTTTCAATGCTGACTTCTGTTTATCTCTATCTTGGATAGCCATCAACCACAATTCAAAACTCGACCTAAAAAACCTTACCATAATAATCTAAAGTGATTTTCAAGTTTAAGGGCTTCTAATTGACGAATTATGGTATTTTAAGGGTTTTCCTTTTGCTTTTTAGAAACTTTATATAAAGCTGTAATACTTTTGTAGTTTCTCTTCTCAAGCTAATTTGTTCTTGAAAAAAATTTATAGAAGATAATGAGAAACTATCATAATGATTTCAGCTTTGAAAAACAATGAGGAGAATGTTTACAGTGAAGGTGTATTTGTTGGTTTTTTCTTCTTAATTGTTGGTTTATTGCTGATAATTGTTAATTCTTTTATTCACAATGTCTGGTTAATTGCCTTTGCAGTTGTTCTGTTGTCAATTGCCGCCATTCTTCTCTTTATGGTTGTTTTCATCTCAATTCTAAGAGAAAGCGGAGGAGTTGTGTTACTCCAAATCTGGAATGAGTCAGTATATCTTTTTCTAGGATTGCCAATGGCTTCAATTTGCATTCTTATAATTCCAATATCGATAATTCTTTTGTTCTTCAAAGTCGCTCCCCAAGATGTTCTCTTCTTCTCTCTCATATTTACAGTATCTTTGCAATTAAGTTCATTGTCTTACTCTGGAATCAAATTGTGGTTAAACAATCGTTCTAGTGGGTATGAGCTTCCAGTAAAAATAGATAAAGGACCAATTGAACAACTTCTATACAGAATTTCCTCATCTGAAGATTAGTCATCTATTGACAATAACCTTTTTCTATATAGTGTTTTCAATAATACGTAATAAATAAGGTGATATGATGCACAAAAAATTATGGATACCAGGTCCAACAGAGGTAAAAGAGGATGTTCTAAAAGAACAAGCTAAACCCTTGTTTGGTCATAGAAGTAATGATTTTACACTTCTTTACGATAGTGTTCTAACACAATTACGAGAATTTTTCAAAACAGAACAGCATGTTTTGGTTTTGACTGCATCCGGAACATTGTTCATGGATATAACTGCAAGAAACTTGATTACTCCTGTAGGAAAGGCACTTTGTTGTGTGAATGGTTCCTTTTCAGGGAGAATGTATGAAGCAATCGTTGACAGCGGAAGAATCGCATCAAAACTAGAAGTTGAGTGGGGAAAGGCAATTACTGTAGAGATGATAAAAGAAAGACTTGATACATCAGACTATGAGGTTGTGACTATCTGTTACAATGAAACCAGTACAGGAGTTAAAGCTGATCTCAAAGCAATTGGGAATTTACTTAAAAACTATCCTGATACTTTATTGGTTGTCGATGCAGTTTCAGCAATGGGTGGCGATATGCTACTTCCTGATGAATGGGGTACAGATCTGGTTTTTGCATCAACCCAGAAGTGTTTTGCATTGCCTGCTGGTCTTGCAATTGGAATCGTCTCACAAAAAGCTTTAGACAGAGCAAAAGAAGTTCCTTCGAAAGGATTGTACATAAATCTAGAAAAAATCCTAGGCTATTATGAAAAGAAGAAACAGACACCTTCAACTCCAAATATCTCTTTACTATTCGCTTTAGATTACAAGCTTAAACAGATGTTAGCAGAAGGAGCAGAAAATATCTTCAAACGACATAAAGAAATGGCTGACTATACACATGAATGGGCTCTAAAACATGGTTTTGGTCTTTTTGCTGAAGATGGTTATAGATCTGTAACAGTAACTACTGTGGAAAATAAACTAGAGAAAGATGTTGGAGAGCTTAACAAAGGTTTAGCTGAGAAGAATCTTGTTGTTGCCAATGGCTATGGTAAACTTAAAGGTTTGACCTTTAGAATAGGACACATGGGAGATCATACCCTAGATGGATTGAAGGAACTTTTAGCAGCAATTGAAGAAGTATGGAATCTATAGGTGAAAAAAATGCCAAAAGTATTATTATCTGACAAATTAAATGAAAAAATAATAGAAGTACTTGAAAATGCAGGATTTGAAGTGAAAGTTGGATGGGATATTCCAAAAGAAGAACTCCCCAAAATAGTTGGGGAGTATGATGCCATAATAGTAAGATCAGCTACAAAAATTCGAGGAGAGCTCCTAGAAAAAGCTGTTAACCTTAAGGTTATAGGACGAGCTGGAGTGGGTCTCGATAATATAGATCTTGAAGTTACTATGGCAAGAGGTATCAAAGTAGTGAATACTCCAGCCGCAACCACAAATTCTGTTGCTGAATTAGCTTTGACAATGATACTTGCATCGACTAGAGACGTCGTTAAAGGGACTTGTCAGATTAAAGCTGATCCCGGATCATTCAAATCAATGAAGAAAGAACTTTTTTCCAGGGAAATTGATGGTAAAACATTAGGTTTGATCGGAACAGGTAGAATCGGGACTGCTTTAGCTGTAAAATGTAAGGCTTTAGGTTTGAATGCAATAGGTTATGATGCATTTGTACCTGAAAATCCTGTTGTTGAGATGAAGTCTTCCATGGATGAAGTACTTAAAGAAGCAGATTACATTAGCTTACATCTTCCATTGACTAAAGAAACTAAACACATGATTGGAAAAGAACAATTATCGATGATGAAGAAAGGTTCAGTAATTGTTAATTGTGCTAGAGGTGGAATTGTTGATGAAGCTGCAGCACATGAAGCACTTGAATCTGAACAACTTGGATATTATTGTACCGATGTCTTTGAACAAGAACCTCCTGAACCTGATAATCCTCTTCTACATCATGACAATGTTATAATCAGCCCTCATATAGGTGCTCAAACAAAAGAAGGAAACTACAGAGCAAGCATTCAAGCAGCAGAGAGAGTTATTGAATCTTTTAAAGAACTTTAACCCTACTCTTTTTTCTTATTTTTTAGAAAATTTTAAAATATAGCTAGTTTATTGAATATCATGAAAGCTGCGCTAGTTGGTTTGGGTGCAATTGGAACAGTTATTGCTGCCGATTTAGCTCAAAATGATTTTCCTCTTTATGTTGTATGTAAACATCAAGAAACTCTTGATTTGATTGAGAAAAGAGGGTTGAAGGTAACTGGTGTAAGTGGAGAATATATTGTTAAAGATAATTTAACGCCTGTACTTACTATAGAGGATTTACCTGAAGAACTTGATATTGTTTTCTTGGTTACAAAATTAACTGAGATTCAAGATGCCTTTGACAGAATTAAGGGTAAACTTAGCAAAGATTGCACTCTAATTACTATGACAAATGGTATGTATGAAGAGAAACTAGAGGAACTAATTGATGGTAAAAATTTGTTAGGTTGCGTTGTAAGTTTTGGTGCAACAAGAAGTGGGCATGCAGAAGCGATAAAAACTTCCCTTGGTGAGATGGTAATTGGAAGAAAAAAGGGGCCGAAGCAAGAAATAGATGCTAAACTTGTGGAATTACTGTCAAAAACTGTTCCAACATCGTATTCAGACAATATTACTAACGAAAAATTCACTAAACTACTGATTAATGTATCAGTTGCTTCATTTGGAGTAATAAGTGGATTGATGCTCGGTGAAATGTTAGCAAGAAAATTCACTAGAATCGCATTTTTAACAGTAATGACTGAAGGAGTGAAAGTAGCTGAAGCTAAAGGTGTGCAGTTACAGAAATTAAATAACTTGAATATTTATTCACTAGCATTGACAAAAAAAGAACTTCATGGTTTTTCTTTCAAGTATTTCTATAAACAAATTATAATCAAGATTATTGGAAGGAAATATAAGGACCTTAAATCATCCAGCTTACAGTCGATTGAAGCTGGGAGACGAACTGAAATCGATTTTCTTAATGGTTACTTAGTTGAACAAGGGGAAAAATATAATGTTCCAACTCCTCTCAATAAATATGTTCTAGATGAAGTTCATGAATTTGAAGAAGGAAAGAAAAAGCCATCTTTAAAAGAATTGGAGAAATTAGAACAAAAAACCAAGGAAATATGGGGTATTAAGTAAATCTCGCAAATTAAATGCATCTATCAACAGCTTTTGATCCCTTCTCATCGTATTCAGCTTTAGAAACCCAGAAGTTGCGTTCTTCAAAAAGTTTCATACCAGAAAGTATTGATCCACCAATCCAACCTGAAATAAGTCTATCAGACTTTGCAGTTATATTGAAAATCAAGTGATCTGAAACTTTTGATTTAAAAGATTTAGTGAACCTTTCCTTAAAACCTTCAAACATCGAACCTCCCCCTACTAGCAATATGTTGGCATATAGACTTTTAGCTAATCCTTTATCACACTTCTGAATAGATTCAATAACAGCATCAGCTAAGTCTCCTGGATTATTCAAGATACTCAGTGGCTCTTCTTCAAACAGAATTTCTGGTGCGAGATATCTGATTTCATCCAATTTGACGTGTTTATCGTTAATAATATTTATGGATTTGATATATTTATCTGATTGAGTCCACTTCTGACTTTCTTCTTTGATGTTTTGTGAAATATAACATAATTCTTCAGATACTAATCGAATATTCTTTAGTATCTGACTCTTTTCATGAGGGGTTTTTGGTATATCTCCACCCTCTTTTTGTACATATTTTTCAAGTTGTTTGACAACATCTTGCCCAGCTTTCTCACGTATGCTGACTCCGTGAGATATAATGAAACCTTCATAGATGGGAATTATTCTAGTTGAACTTGCTCCTATTCCCACTACAACTCCTGTAACTCGTTCATCTGCATAGAGTGAGAGGAGTTCACCTAATGAGAAATATACTTTAGGAATATTAAATCTATTAAAAAACACTTCTGACATAGCTCGTCTAATAGAGAATGCAGTTTCAAACCCGTTGATAAACTCAACCATTTTCTCCTTTCTAAGAAAATCTTTAGCTTTCTCCGGTAAAGAATTATTATTGATGACATCCAATCTGCCTTTTAAGTAATCTGAAAATCTGGCATTGTAATATTTTTCAACAACCCATACAGCTGTTTCTGAAGACTTAATTTTTAATTTCTCGAAAATATGTGCAAGAAATATATCAAACACTTCTTGATCAAGTACTTCACTATTTTTCAGTTTACGAAATAAGTTGCTAGTCTTTTTTACTCTAGTTTTTGTTTCAATTTTATTTGCATTTTGAATAAAGGAATCTTCAGTATCTGTAAAATAGACTGCTGAATCGAAAATGAATCTAGGTTCTTTTTCTCCTGTAAATCCAACTTTGGTTAAAGAATAACCTGGATCTAATACGATAGTCTTAGGATTAGTAACTCTGTCCTTCAGTTCTATTAAATCCTCAGGTAGATTTTGTAAACCTCCTGTTTTCATTAAATCATTTCCTTTCAAAGTCTTAGAACACTCATCACAATAATACCCAACTGCTATCCATGTTCTTTTTTTTGTACCTTTTCTGATGTAAAGCCGATGCATGGTTTTACCACAGTGTTTGGGTTTTGATTTTGGTTTAATTTTAATCGCCTTCTTCTAATGCAAGAATATTATTTCAAATTTAATAAACATTATTGAAGATATATCTTGTGTAAGATATATCGTGTTGGAATGGTATATCATTCTTCTTTGGTGATTATATTCTAAACTCTCTATAAATACAATCCATTAATTCTATATTCTAATAACAAAATTAAAATAGATTTCTTGAAGAGCTAGTTTGATTACAATGGTAGACATTAAACCATTCAAAGCTATAAGATATACTGAAAAAGCTGGAGACATCGAAAAGCTAATAGTCCAGCCTTATGATAAAATTGATGCAGAAATGCAAGAAGCTTATTACGCTCAATCAGAATATAACTATTGCAGATTAACCTTACCAATTGAAGAAAACAGGTATGAAATTGCAAGACAAAGGTTAGAACAATGGTTAGCTGAAGGAATATTGGAAAAAGATGAAGTTCCTGGAATTTATGTTTATTATCAAGAATATGAATTATTTGGAAAGCAATATATCAGAAAAGGATTCATAGGAGCACTAAGACTCCATCCTTTCAAAGAGAATATTGTTCTACCTCATGAAAAAACACATAGTGGACCAAAAATCGATAGATTGAATATGTTGAAGACAACCAAACATACCTTAGAAACTGGTTTTATACTTTATTCAGATCCAGAGAAGAAGACAATCAATCTGTTTGATGAAATTGCAAAAGAAGAACCTCTAATAAAAGCTAAAGATGATCTAGGGGTTTTAAATAGAATCTGGAAAATTTCTAATCCTGTGCAAATCAAGATAATTCAAGATATGTTTGCTGAACAACAATTAGTAATTGCCGACGGACACCATCGTTATGAAACAGCTATCACCTATCGAGATATGCGCAGAGAGAAAGCTGGTGTTAGGAATGAAAATGCTGCCCCTGAATTTCGCATGACTTATTTAGTACCTGTCGAGGATGAAGGATTAGTCATCTTAGCAACTCATCGATGCTTAGCTAAAGTTTCTGTTTCTGAAGAAAAAATGAATGAACTCAAGATTTTCTTTGACATGGATGAAATAATGAGATCTGAAATTCCTAAATTCCTTGAAGAGAATGAGGATAAACATGCCTTTATTATGTATCAGGATAGTAGAGCTATTTCCTTGATAATGAAAGACATTTCTGCAATTAATAGATATGTCAGCGATGTAAGTGAGGAATACAAAAACCTCGATGTAGTCATTCTGAGAGATATGATATTCCATGGAATCATGGGTCTTGAAGAACTTCACATCGATGATGACATTTTCTATGAAAGATGGTGGAATGAAGCTGTTGAAGAGGTCGACAAAGGTACTTACAAGGTAGCTTTTATTCTTAATCCAACTTCTGCTGATGAAGTTCTAAAAGTTTCTAAAAACCATGAAAGAATGCCTCAGAAAGCCACTGACTTCTATCCTAAGATGATAAGCGGTTTTACAATGTTAAGTTTAGAAGAAGGAGAAAAAGTACTTTAAATCCTTCTCCATATCTATTTTTTATTTATCTTCCCCTTTCTGCTTCAATAAGACCAACAATTTCTCCAACGGTGTTAAATTCCTTGAAAACTTTTTTAGGTAATTTAATGTCGAATTCATCTTCGATTCTTATACCAAGTTCTTTTAAATCATTATTACTGAGGTTTAAGTCATCTTGAAAGTAAGTATTTGTTGTAACAACATGACTTCTTACATCTGCCATTTCAGCGATTATTATTCTTAAACGTGTTAATATACTCGAATACATTTTCATTCCTCTTACATTACTCTATCGTAGAACATCTTAAGCGGATCTTCAATGGTATCAGATTTTCTTATAGCAATTACCATCTTATTAATCCCCAGATCTTCATACTCTTTTATTTTCTCTTTGATATCTTCAGGATATCCTATAAATTGATTTTTCAACACTTCCTCTCGGGATGGTTTTGCATCTTCTTTTGCTCTATCAATAATTGTATTTACAAGATTGTCAATTTCTTCTTGACTACTAACTAGGTTTATTCCACCAAAGTAAGAGATTTCAAATTTTTCATTAGTTCTGTTAAATTTCTCCAAGTGTTTGTGAATATTATTAATTGTCTTAGGTAAATCATCCTTTTTAACATATGGTAGATTTATTCCATCTGCTTCCCTACAAGCGATTTCAGTCATTCTTCTACCAGTAGTGCCTAAAACAATCTGTGGATGAGGTTTTTGGATTGGTTTTGGATAGTTTCTATTATTTTCTAATTTCCAAAATTTTCCTTCAAAATTTGT
>DXJF01000068.1 GCA_019057375.1 Candidatus Heimdallarchaeota archaeon | reverse complement strand
TGCTTGTTTTGTCCTACCGATAGAAGATGATATGTCTTCAATCTTTGATGCTGTAAAACATAGTGCTCTAATACATCAATGCTTAACTAAAGATTCTCTTGTCATGACAAGTGATGGTCTAGTAGAAATCAAAAATGTAAAATCCAATTCTCTCGTTGAAACTGATGAAGGAGTTTTTTCCGTATCTAAAGTTTATTACAATGGTAAAAAACCAGTCTATAAAGTAGAAACTGCACACGGTTACTCAATCACTGGAACAAAACTGCATAAACTCTTAGTAATGAATAAGGATGGAAAACACTGCTGGAAGGAAGTAGGTAGTCTAAAGAAAGGAGATTGGTTGATTATAAAACCAAGTAATTGGCTGGGTTCGAAAATTCAATTACCAATGTTCGAATATGTTCCCAAAACAGGTAGAAACCAAACAAGTTTCAAACCAATTTTGTACGATCTACCAGATATACTAACCCCTGAGTTATCCGAGTTAATTGGATTATATATTGCAGATGGAAGCAATCATCGGGATGGAATACGTTTTACTGTTGGAAAACACGAAGAGGAAGTAGTAGACCGAATAAACAACCTTTCTATGATATTGTTTGGAAAAATGCCTTCCTCTGTTGAATTTGAATCCGTATTTGAGGTTGGAATTTTAAGTGTCCAAATAAAAGAATGGTTAAACTTCTTAGGTTTTCTCAAAAAAAAGTCATCTGAAGCAGAAATTCCTAAGTTAATTCTTGAATCAAGTGAAGAAAACATTAGGGCATTTCTCAAAGGTCTTTTCAATGCAGATGGTTGCATTAGAAAATCTGGACACATCACTTATACATCTAGTTCACATAAGCTAATTTCTGATTTACAAATAGTATTACTTCATCTTGGTATACCAACTAGAAAATATAGGAATAAAACAACTGGAGTTTATCAGATTTCCATATGTACAAAGTCTGGTTTCATCAATTATAAGAATAAAATAGGTTTCATCTCTAAGAAGAAGAAATACAGATTGAAAGACATTAAGTCTGAAGATATATTCAAAAGAGGTCAAATGATCCCATATCAAAATCAAAGGATAAGAGATTGGTACAAAACAATTCCAAAAGGAGAGAAAATAAAGGTTCTCAAGGAGTATGGTGGTCTAGTATATCGCTCGGAAATTAGAGAGTTAAGCTATCAGAAACTAAAGATGCTGACAAAACTAGAAATGAAACCTGATTTCTTCGATGAGTTGTTACTCTCTGAAGATATTCTTTATACTCAAGTACGAGAAATTAAATCAGTTGGAATAATGGAAGTTTTTGACCTTACTGTTCCTGAGAAACACGCTTACATTGCAAACGGCTTTATTTCTCATAATAGTGGTGGAGGAACAGGTTTCAGTTTTTCTAAGCTTAGGCCAAAAAATGATGTAGTAAAAACTACTGGAGGAATAGCAAGTGGTCCTCTTTCTTTTATGGAGGTTTTTAATGCCGCTACAAACACTGTGAAGCAAGGAGGACGCCGTCGTGGGGCGAACATGGGCATTTTACGTGTTGATCATCCTGATATCATGGAGTTCATTACTTGTAAAGAAGATCAAAATCGTTTAACCAACTTCAATCTCTCTGTAGCAATTACTGAACATTTCATGAAAGCTGTTGAGAAAAATGAAGATTATGATTTAATTAATCCACGAATCAACAAAGTATCTGGTAAAATGAATGCTAAAGAGGTTTTCAACAAAATTGTTGAAATGGCTTGGAAAAATGGAGAACCTGGAATTGTTTTTATTGATAGAATAAATAAAGATAACCCCACGCCAGAATTAGGCGAGATAGAGAGCACTAATCCTTGCTTAATCGGCGAAACATGGGTAACTACTGATAAAGGACCGAAAATGGTTCATGATTTAATTGATCAAAAAGTAAACATTTTACATAATGGAAAATATCTCCCAACCACTGACGAAGGTTTTTTCTCAACTGGTTACAAGGAGATTCTTGAAATAAACACAAATAGAGGTTACTCAATTCAAGCTACGGCAAATCATTTAGTCAAAGTAGCAACTAAAAAAACTCGAAATAATATAGATACAGAGTGGAAACAAGTAGTTGATCTAAAACCAGACGATAAGTTAGTACTAAGTAACAACCGCAATTCACGTTGGGATTTTGGAGAAGGTTCCTATGCTGAAGGATATCTCTTAGGAATGCTACTTGGTGATGGTGTAATAACAGAAAAAAATGCACGGATAATGGTTTGGGGAGAAAATCAAGGATCGCAATCCATAAGGAATGAAGTAGAAGAACACGCATTCAACCTTCCCCACCGTTCAGATTTCAAAGGATTCTTTAGAATAAAAAACCGTGATGAACACATATTAAAATTAAGAGCACTTCATGATCTAGCTGAAAGTTATGGGATGTCTAAAGGATCTAAATTGCTTACACCCCTTATTGAAACAACAAGTTATGATTTTCATATAGGTTTTCTAAAAGGTCTATTTGATGCAGATGGTTCTGTTCAAGGAACACAAGACAAAGGAGTCTCTGTTCGTCTATCTCAATCAAATCTTGATACACTTAGGTCTGTTCAACGAATGCTTCATAGAATGGGTATTGCTTCAACAATTTATCAAAACAGAAGAAAAGTACAATATAAAGAGATGCCAGATGGTAAAGGTGGATACAAGAAGTATAAGATTAAACCACAACATGAACTTGTAATCTCAAAGGATAATATTATTTATTTTGCAGAAATTGTTGGTTTTGCTGATGTGGAGAAAAAGCAATTATTGGATGAAAAGATAGCTAATTACACAAGAGATCAATATAGAGAACGCTTCTTAGCCAATGTTACAGAAATAATTCACATAGGTAAGAAAGAAGTTTATGATGTTCAAATACCTGGTGAAAATGCTTTTTCAGCAAATGGAATCTGCACACATAATTGCGGTGAATTACCTATGCTAGCTTGGGAGAGTTGTAATCTCGGTTCTGTTAACCTTTTACAGCACGTAAAAAAAGGTAAAATCGATTGGGACTTGCTGGAAGAATCCGTACGAACAGCTGTTCGTTTTCTAGATAATGTAATAGAAAAAAATCAGTATATACTTCCAGAAATCGAACAGATAACTAAAGCTAATCGAAAAATAGGTCTTGGAATTATGGGTTTTGCTGATTTACTTGTAAAACTAGAAATTCGTTATGATTCAGAAGATGGGTTAGCTAAAGCAAATGAAGTGATGGCTTTTGTGCAAAAAACTGCACGGGATGAATCTCGAGTATTAGGTGAAAAGAAAGGTAATTTTCCCAATTTCAATAAAAGTATATATAGAGATCAAACTGAAAACCTTCGAAATGCTACTGTTACTTCAATAGCACCTACAGGAACTATCTCTTTAATTGCTGGCTGTTCCAGCGGTATCGAACCTTATTATGCTATAGTTTTTACTCGAAATGTACTGGATGGAAAGAAGCTTTTTGATGTCAATCCACTTTTTGAACAAAATCTAAAGGATTTGAAAATCCATTCAGAAGAACTACTAGAAAAAGTGTCTTCCTCTAACACTATTCAAGGTTTGGAAGATATTCCTGAGGATTTAAGAAATATTTTTGTTACTTCTCACGATATAACTCCTGAATGGCATATTAGGATGCAAGCTGCTTTTCAGAGGTATAATGACAACGCTACATCAAAGACAATTAATTTCTCCTCAACTGCTACAAAGGAGGATATCGCCAATGCGTATATGTTAGCATACAAACAAGGGTGCAAAGGTATAACTGTTTATCGCGATGGTTCAAGAAAATATCAGGTACTTTCAACAAAGAAACCAGAAAAGCAAGATTCAAAGAAACTAACTATTATTTCTGAGAAAGTCGAACCAAGACCTAGACCTGAGGTAACAGTTGGACGAACCCATAAAATTCGTTCAGGTTGCGGTAATCTTTATGTCACTGTTAATAGTGATGAAACGGGGGTTTGTGAAGTTTTTGTTCAGGTAGGTAAGAGTGGAGGTTGTATTGCTAGCCAAAGTGAGGCTGTTGGACGATTAATCTCTCTTGCATTGAGATCAGGTATAAAACTGGAATCGATAGCCGACCATTTAGCAGGAATAAGATGTCCAAGTCCAAATTTCTATCAAGGACAAACTGTTTTATCATGTCCAGATGGAATAGCTCATGTTCTGGAGAAATATCTAGATGGTGAAACCATCGTCCGTTCTAATGGAGTAATTGCTTGTCCAGATTGTGGAAGCATGTTAGAGTTTGCTGAAGGGTGCTTTACTTGCAAGAGTTGCGGTTATAGTAAATGCGATTAACCTTTCTTTTTCTTTTACTTTTCAAGCATAAGGTTTTTTTGTATTAAAGTTTGTATTGGTTTGATGATTGTCTGGTTTGATGCTGTAACTTCAAAAGAACCCTTATTATTTAATGCAATAGCGAAAGAATTAGAGAAAGCAGGTCATGAAGCTATTTTCACATGCAGAAATTATGATTATGTTGCTAGTCTTTTCTTTCTTTTGGACTTAGATGTAGAAATAATGGGTAGACATGGGGGAGGAACTCTGTATGGCAAATTGAAAGCAGGAAATGAGAGAATTGCACAACTTGCAGAATATATTAATGGTCTTGAAAATAAACCAGATTACCATATATCCTTCTCATCCCCTGAATCAACCAGAGTAGCTTTTGGTTTAGGAATACCTACAATTACAATCAATGACTCACCCCATGCAAAGGCTGTTGGAAAATTGACAATCCCATTATCCAAATATTTAGTTTATAGTTCATGTATAACTGATGATAAATGGTTTTCACTTGGAGCCACACGAGATCAATTAGAGCCATATGATGGTATTGATGAAGTAGCATGGTTGCAGGATTTTAAACCTCAAAAAGAAACTCTTGAGATGTTAGGATTACATGTAGATGATAGTTTCATTGTAGGTCGTCCAGAGGAAAGTAGTGCAGCTTATATGCTTGAAAGAAATATGGCTGGGCAGACTCTTCTAGTTGAGATTTTAGAAGAGGTTTTTGAAACATATGATGGACGAGCTGTGATTTTTCCTAGGTATGAAAGTCAAGAAAAATTATTAAAAAAGAGATTTAAGAACAGAATTATCGTTCCCCCAAGAGCTGTCGATACATTAACTTTGTATTATTATTCAGACTTGTGTATAACTGGCGGGGCTACTATGGCTAGAGAAGCTGCTGCTTTAGGAACGCCTTCCATTTCCTACTACCCTAAACCTCTCGATGTTCTTGAATATATTTCAGATATAGGTATCCCCTTACATAATGAATATACAATGCAATCAGCTATTCTGAAAGCAAAAGAGTTAATCGATAAATCTGAGGAAAAGCTTACAATGAGAAGTAAAACAAAACAAATTCTAGCAGAACTAGAATCACCAGCTACAAAGATTTCCACATTATTGTAGGTAACGTAATCTTGTGCCCTACGAAAAGATTTAATTTTACTCTATTTTTATTCGTGTTGGTTATTGATGATTTTTCAGTCAGAAAAAATGAAGAAAATAAAACCAAGTAGCATTCGTGAGCTTTTTGCAAAAGCACAAGGTATACCCGATACAATCTCTTTAGGTATTGGTGCACCAGATATTACAACTCCAGAAGTGCTAAAAAGAGAAATGAGATATGCAGTGGATTTCAATTACAACAACTATGACCAATCTCCAGGCAATCCCAAACTTCGAAAAATGATTGCGAGAAAATACAAGGAAGAATATGGAGTCGATTATAGTTCAAATGGTGTTCTAATAACTTGTGGGGGTGTTCAATTAGTATACGTTGCTTTACAAACTTATCTGGAAAAAGGTGATGAAGTTTTGATTCAAGATCCCTCATTCTTAACTTATCCTCACCAAGTACAGTTAGCTGGAGGAAAAACGGTTTGGATGCCATCTACTAGTGATTTCAAGATAGATATTGAGAAAATGAAAGAGTTAGTCAATGACAAAACTAAAATGATGATTTTAAATTTTCCAAGCAATCCCACTGGAGCTATTATGGAGAAACATGAGTTAAAAGCCCTTATTGAAATAGCTGAAGACCACAATCTGATGATAATTAGCGATGAAGTGTATGAATACTATACATTTGATGAAAAAAAACATGTTCATATTGGTGCAATAGATGGTGCTTATGAAAGAACTTTGACTGCTAATTCTTTCTCAAAAACCTTTGCTATTCCTGGATGGAGAATGGGTTTTGGGGTATCAACAGCTGAAATCATGAAACCCATGATTGGTTATCATACTTATGTCATTGCAAATGCAACAACACCTGCACAAGTAGCTCTTGCTAATTATATGGATACAGATGAAGCAAAAGAATTCCAAAAATACATTAAAAACGAGTTTCAACAAAGAAGAGATGCTATTGTTGAAGGTTTCAACTCAATTGAAGGTATTAAATGTCATAAATCATCAGGCTCATTCTATTGCTATCCAGATATATCTGAATCAAAATATCCAACTGGTGAAGAATTCTCTAACAAAGCCTTCGAAGAAGCTAGAGTTGTTCTGGTTCCTGGTACAGAATTTGGTCCCTCTCAATCGAACTATATACGAGCAAGTTTCGGTTCAGTTAATATAGATAAGATAGGTGATGTTATACACAGATTAACCAGAATGCTAGAACATTCGAAGGGAAAATGAAATAACTTAAAAATGATAATACCAAATCAATGGTGAGAACTAATGGCAGAGGAAAAACCAAAACTTAACATTTACTGCAAATTCTGTGAAAAAGTGTGTGAGCAAGATTTTATTGGAGAAGATAGGACAAAAGCTTTCATTCTAACATTCTATTGTCCTGAGTGCGGAAGTTATCAAATATTCGATTTCTTTGGGAGCCAGTTTGAGCAACCAACCGAGTTAGATTGAACAAAGAAATCACAATTTTATCCATCTTAATTTGAGATTGTTTAGTGATTTAAAAAGAGCTATTTTCAAATACTCCTAATTCTAAAAATAAAAGTTCGAGAAAACACGAACATTATGTTTTTAAATGAAAATTTGCTATATAGGTATAGAACCAAGAGGGGTTCAAATATGAAAAGACAGATATTTTTAGGAATAGGTTTATTGATAATATTACTACCTTTCGTTACTCCTTCTTCACCGATGGCTGTAACAGATGCATCTATAGATTCTCCTTTTCCATCAACCCCCGAACTCGATGCTGTAGCAAGTGGTCAAAAGCTTTACTACAATATTTCAGAGTTCCAATATGGTGATGGAATCTGGGAAGTTCTTGATATGCTTCTTACTCAAGTTGGAGGTCCAATTTTTGATAAAGGATTAATTGGATCATTAGAAGGTAGCGAAATTGTTACATATATTTCCTATATAGACGACACTACACTATATCATTGGGATGATATAGGTGGTGGCTATGAAAATGATACTTTAGCAGAAGCGATGGAAATTTTTTCATTCTTAGAGCTAAATGATGATTTAGGAGTTTATGTAAATGCGTCACAGTTTTCATTCCCTGAAGACTTTGCAAAGACCAACCTAACAGATTACTGGGATTACTGGCCTTGGGGTAAATTTAATGACCCTATAGAAACTGAATTCTGGAGTGGATTTAATAGTTCATTTCCATTCACTTTTGAAGAAGGTTTTAATCACCAAAAAAATTCTATGGGTTACCAAGATTTGTATAATTATCCTAATGAAGACTCGTACAATGAAGATAACATATGGTGGTTTGCTTACGCCCTAGGGTGTGCTATAGGTTATGATGTGGGTTACTTTGCTTCAGAAGAAAGTGGAGGAGCTCCAGCATGGTATGATGCTTGGTTAGCATTAGATGCCTATTATGAAGGATTTAATGATGCAAAAACTGATGGTTTTACTAACGGACAAGCAGATTATCTAGCAAACAAAATTCCAGATAAGAGATATATGGTTTCATTCCCACCAGCAGCCAATGTCAATGATTTTGCTTACAATTGGGATTATCCCAAATATTATGAAATGTGGTATCGTGGAGGTTATCTATATGAAGGAGCTCAAGAGTACTTCAATAGAGAATTGTACAATGATTTATATGACGCTGAATGGCACACTCACTGGAGTGGTTATGTAGAAGGATATTCTGACTACTACGGTTGGGGACACGATGATGGAGATGCTGACAAATTAGGCGCATTTCCTGGACCAAATTACTTACCTCCTCAAACATGGGAACCATGGGATGCTAGAGAATCTGGATATATTGAAGGAATGCTTGATGGATATGATGATGGATATGATGATGGATATAATGGATACACAGTTTGGGAGCAATATCTCAATGGAATGTGGAATCACAAATACAACGCATACTTCGATGGGTTTGAACAAGGATCTGATGATGAATTAGCATCAATTTCTGCAAACAATGTAACATCTACTTTGCCATTCTCTTCTTCAACTGTAGATCCTTATGAACGAGGTGCAAACTTCATTTATGAGCGTCAATATGCTGAAGGATATGATAATGGGTATCTTTATGCTGCTTTAGTTTCAAGTCCTGATTCATTGAACTGGCTCTGGAGTAATGGTCCATTCTATACAATGAATCTACCAGATTTCGAATTTACATTAGGTACAGGTTCAATTGTTCCAACTCCGCTAATGGACTTCACAATGCTTACTGATCTAAACCTGCTTTTTGGTGGGGATGAAGACTGGGAATTCAATTGGGGAGCCCATGATTACTGGCCATTCAATGATTTGATTATTCCAATGCAAACTTTCTATGCAGGAACAACTGATTGGGATGTGTTAAATGCATTCTCTCAAATTCAAAACGATACTGACGGCACACCAGGTATAACAACTACTTTTGATGTTGCAAATGATTACTTTGAAATTGAAATGCACTTGAATGCTTCTGAACCAGGAGTTACTCTAGATGTAATCTGGGGTTATGATACCGCATCTGGAATGTTACTCAATGTTACATCAGATGTTGATTTCTATTCAATGACTGATGTTTGGGCTAATTTAACCATCGAATATAATCCTGTAAAAACAGTTGATGTTACACCTTCATTACCATCACCAAGTTCATGGACTTATCTAGTAAACAATTTTGTTTTCTACTTCGATTTACCACCTGCGTCTGATCCAGACTTTGTAAATGGACTTACTGAATTCAAGACAAATGGTTTATCCTCAATTGGCAATCCAATTCTAGGTGTTGATATGGTTGGTTTCGATGGTTTGTGGGCTGAAGCTGATGTAACAATATATGATCCAGCGGATGTTACTAAAACACCTGAAATAGGTAGTTATACATGGCCAATGTTCTCACCACAAGGACCCATGTGGAATCCAAATGACTGGGAAATGTATGATGGTCTATGGACTTCTGTGAGTTCTATAGTTAGTGTAACACCATATTTAGAATCTGCATTAAGGGCATTAGCAATTCAAAACACAAATGTTGATCTAACAACCCTCAATCTAGACCTTGTTGCAGACAAATACTATTATGCTGCTCAAGATATCATGTACTACTATGTAACAATTGACGCACAAATTGACTTTGGATGGTCAATGCTCAATGGAGACTATGTTTGGGAAACAATTACACAAGATGGTTGGATTAGAGGTTCAATTTGGATTGGTGTTGATTACACATCTGGAATTGTTCTAGGAGCTGGCGCTAAAGCAAGCTTTGAGTTCGAAGTCACTCAAATACCAAATTATGGTATGAACGGTGGTATTATGAACGCTTATATCGAAATGTCCATTGGTGCAAACTTCAAAACACTACCTGATCTTTATACATTGATTGGTGGACTACCAGCAGTCAATGAATTCGGTATAGTATCAATTCTAAGCATAATTGGATTAGCAGCAATAGCTAGTGTAGTAATATTTACCAAAAAGAGATAAATTATTATCTTTCTTTTTCTTTTTCTTTTTTTGTTTTTTCTGAATTCTATTGTAAAAAGAAAATTAGATAAAGGGATTTTTAACTATCCCTAATTTAACAAGCGTTTTTAGAACCTTAAACCCAAATCTGATTTTGAAATCAAGCTTCTTAGCAGCTACACTGAGTTGTTTTACTCTTAGGTATGGTACTTCGTTGTTCAATCCCTTTGTTCTTTCTTTTGAAATTAAGTCTATGTTCAGAAGAAGTTCAGGAATTGTACCGGAGACTGAGATATCCTGAACAGGATATTTAATCTCACCACCTTTTACATACCATCCAGAACCAGTAACTGCAAATCTTCCACTGCTTAAATCGGACATATGTATGCCCATGAAACTTTTCATCATAAAACCTTCCTTAGTTTCAGACAACATTTCATCTAGAGAGGAATCACCTGGATCTATCATTGTAGCATAGGCTCCAATTGCAGGAGGGGTTTTAGCAGGATTCCCTCCGAAGAAACCTCCTCTTTGAGCTTTTCCATTGCTTTCCATATTCAGTTTCCCTGCATAGTAACCATCAAGATAATAGGTTTTGAGAATTCCATTCTCGATTAAATTTGTTCTTTCAGTTGGAGTTCCTTCTGCATCATATAAAGCTGAAGTAATCATATCTGGATGGAGAGGATCATCAGTTAGAGTAAAGTTATCTGGTGCTATTTGTTCTCCAATTTTGTCTGCATAGACTGTTTCACCTCTGGATGCTTTATCACCTCGTAGAAGTGTATCTAAAATCGTTAGCAGACCTCCAAAAAGCCCATAAGAACCTTCTGGAGTTATGATTATTGGATAGTCACTTGCAAGAGACATTGTTTGGGGTTTAGCTGATTTTAGTGTTTTGTCAATTGCTATTTGACTAACTTCTTTTGGTTTAACCTGTCCCAAAGTTCGGCTTCCTTCAAAATGAAAATCATAATTTGGAAAACCATGAGCGGATAAATATCCTATGCCCAATCCATATCCAGCATCTCTGTCATGAATATCAATACCTTGTGAAGTTTTGAGAAATGAATCACCAATACTCATAAATCCCATAGCCATTAAGAAATAAAGATTTTTAGGTAATTCGCTAGGAAGCATTTGTTCGAAAACTTCAGCTGCTTGATCTGAATCGAGTTTAAATAAATCTTCATCTAAGTCGAGTTTTGCTTTATTTCTATTGGGTTCTGGAAATGGTTTAATATCGGGATCTTGTTTCTTGGTTTGAGCACATTGTGTTGCCATTTTCACAGTCATTTCAATATCCTTTTTTTCGAAAGACGAAGTATAAGCAAAACCTTGAGCATTGTTTGCAATTACTCTGAATGCTAAACCATGTAATATACCAATATTGTGTTTTGGTTTATCTTTTTCAACTTCTAAATTGTATGATTTCTGATTTAATCCAAAAGCTTCACAATGATCTGCTCCTGTTTTCTTTGCATATAGTAAACCATGGTCTAAAGCTGATTGAATTTTTTTGTTTAAATCGTATTCTGACATTTTTTTCACCTAACCTACTACAATATTTTTCACAGCCAACCAACCAGCTGTAACTCCAACGGGTGCTGATTGACCGTCTTTTCCACAAAATCCTATACTATCAAGAGGATCTCCCATTTCTGGTGAAACGCCTATAATTTTAAGCAGGGTTTCTAGGGTATTTCCAGCTAGGGTAGTAGGTCGATATCTTTCTCCTACTTCTCCATTCTTGATTTCATATAATTCAGCTACACCAAAATTGAATGTACCCTTAATTGGATCAACTTGTCCACCTCCCCCTTGCATGAGTAGAAAGCCATTTCTTGTTTTCTCTATTAGTTCTTCATGTTTCATGGGATCCTTGGCTGGAGAAATAAATGTATTAGTCATCCTCACAATTTGAGGGAAATTGTATGTTTCAGCTCTTGAATTACCTGTTGGTTTAAGACCAAAATGATCTGCAGAGCTCCTATCTGTTAGATATGTTTTCAATATCCCATCCTTGATGACATATTTTTTCTGCCCAGGAACTCCTTCATCATCATATTTAATGTATCCAAATGAATTAATACCTGCAGACACTTTCAACGAACCATCATCAATTAGATCTACACAGGGAGCTCCAACTTTTTTACCTAGTTTCCCTCTAAGAACACCAGCTGTCTGAACAAAATCACCCTCTGCTGAATGTCCTGCAGCTTCATGTGCAAAGAGATGATTTATTGTTCCATCTAGAACAACAGGATATCTACCATTTTTCACCTTTGGTGCCTTTAAACCTTCCAAGGCTCTCTCTTTTGCTTTCTCCCCTAATTGGTTTGGGTTTCTTATATCAATTAACTCTACACCACCTATATGCCCAATTCTGCTTCTCCCTTCTATAGTTTCAGAACCTTCTCTAGCAACTGATTGAGCATACATCATTACATAAGGAACTTCATATACGATTCTTGTTCCTTCTGTAGTAACTAAAGTCATCCTTCTAAGAACTTCTCTGAAAAAGGATGTTCTAGATTTAATCCTTTCATCCTCTTGAGCTTTATCAGCTTCTATTGTAAATTCAATTTTTTCGTCAAAACCTGTGTCATCTAGTTTTTTCTTCTGTTCTCCTATAAAATTGTCTTCAACAACTTTCACTTTAGCTAGAGAGATGTCTTTTTTCTTCTGCTTCAGATTAAGCTTATTTGCTTTTAGAGCCATATCTATTACATCTTCATATTTCTCTAAAGGTCCATAAGCAAAACCCCATGCTCCTTCATTTAAAATTCTAATTCCCACACCTGATTCTATTCCAGTAGTACTAGCTTCTACTCTCCCATTTACTGTTCGAATCTGAGTCATAAGTGAATTTTCTGCTCTTATGTCTCCATAAGGTATTTGCAAATCTTGCAATTTCTGTAATGTTTTATCAACAACATCTTGAGACATTATTATCATCCTAAGAAAGCTTAAACCAATTATAAAAGTATTCAAATGAAGGTTTGATGTTTAAATTTTTGAAATAAACTTAAAATGAATATTGTTTTCTGTTAAATATGGATTTGAATCTGACAGGAAAGCATATTTTATTGACTGGAGGGACTGGAGGGATAGGGAAGGCCATTATTGATCAATTAGTTGAAGAGGAAGCTAGAGTAACTATTCATTACAATACTAATATTGTGAGTGCTACTGAGATTCAAAACAAATATGATTCAAGTAGTGTTTTCCTTGTTCAAGGTGATTTTAGAAAAGAAGAAGATATTGAAAATCTCTTCTCTTTAGCAAATGATCATTTTGGTAGAATTGATAACTTAATTGCTAATGCAGGTATTTGGGGCTCTGAATCTACTCTTACATCTGAATTAAGTTTAGATCAGTGGAATAATACTTTGGATGTGAATTTAACAGGTGTATTTCTCTGTGTAAGAGCTTTTTTTAGAAATCTAATCAAATATCCGGGGGAATCCGCTTCAATAGTTCTCGTAGGTTCAACTGCTGGTTTTTTTGGTGAAGCTGGACATGCGGATTATTCTGCTTCCAAAGCAGCTCTAATGTATGGTCTAACGAAAACTTGGAAAAATGAGATAATTCACTATGTGGAAATGGGTAGAGTTAATTCCGTTGGTCCAGGATGGGTTCTTACAGAAATGGCTATGAAATCATTAGAGGACATGGAAGAAGTAAGAAAAATTCTACAGACAATACCTATGCAAAAGATAGCATCAGCTACTGATGTAGCAAATACAGTTTTGTTCTTATTGTCTGATAAAGCTTCAGGCCACATTAGTGGTGAATCTCTTTTAATAAGCGGTGGTATGGAAGGAAGGGTTCTTTTTGATAAATCTCATGTAGATCTGAGTTTTTTTAAAAAGAAAAACAATGGTTAATAGAAGTATATATCAATAGCAAACTTTTTTTTACTTTATCAAATGTTCTCATGATGTCAAAATCTCTTCCTGCCAAAGAAGTTGAGTCTAATTACTCCAATGTTCTTGAAAATATTCACAAAAGTGCAAGCTTTACTGGAAGAGATGGTTCAGATATTTCACTTGTGGGAGTAACTAAGAGAATTGCTTTTGACAGAATAAAACCGGCTATAGACGCAGGATTAAAGATAATTGGGGAAATTATAAGCACTGAATTGAAAAAAAAACTACTTAGAATTAAGGAATATTCGCCTTCATCAGAGATTCATGTTGTAGGTCAGATGCAGTCAAATAAAGTCAAATATTCTGTTGAGCATTGCAATTTAATTCAAAGTGTACAAAGTAGTAAAATCCTATTTTTAGTAAATAAATATGCACAGAAACTTGATCTAATTTATCCCATTCTTTTGCAAGTCGATTTCAGTCAAGTAGAAAAAAGAAAAGGTTTGAATCAGCAGGAAGTTATCAAATATCTAGAAGAGATAAAGAAACTCAATCACATAGAGATTCAAGGAATCATGACAATAGCTCCTCTTGAATATGAACTAGAAAAAGTTTCACTAAGTAAGTTCTTTGAGAGAACAAATTCCATTTTTCAGAAAGAGATTAAACCTCGAATTTCAGTTGATTCTCCAGTAATTTCAATGGGAATGTCAAGTGATTATGAAATCGCAATAAAGCACGGTTCTAACATGGTCAGAGTAGGTACAGCTATATTTGGATCACGAATATGAATTTATTGTTTATCCTCTACTATTGTTGTTGGGTATTCAGACAATCTGAATAATGCTTCTTTTATCGTTTCTGATAAATCTATTATATTTGTTTCACCATTTTCTATGAGATAGGAAATTACTGCTTTCATTCCTTCTAGTACTGGACCTGTATTTTCATCAAATTTCATTCTTGCTACAAATCCAACTATATCACTCATAACAATCAAACGATCTCTGTACTCATCCATTTCTCTCTTATAATCTGGTTCTAGATAAAGTCTGATTTCCCAATCTTTGGGGTGGTTAATTACTGAAACATTTGGAAATTTCAAGATTTCCATTACTTCAGCCTTAGTTGAAAATACCTCCTTTGGGAAATCACCTAATACAATATAATATCCATTAATATCACTTGACAGTTCAAGATCGTTTTTGATGAATAAAGTACTAGTTAATCTTCCATAAGTATCAATCATCTTTGTAAAAGTATTTCCTAGAACCCTCATGTTTAAGTAAAGATTGTTTTCAAATTCCTTTCTGGAGCGACTTTTACTCCAAGCTCGAAGAACAGAATCTGCAACCCTTTTCTCACCACTTATCATCTGATTATATGAATCATCGATTACATATTCTGGTATTCTTCTGTATAGTAGGATTGAGATTGCAATCTCCATGAAATTCTTAGGTAATTCTGCAATTTCTTGTGGGTTGATTCTATTTACTGTGTCAATAATTTCTTTAAGGCTTTGTTTTTCAGAAATAGTCAGCTTTCCATATTCCAATTTTTGTATTTTGAATATATCTCCAATCCATTTGGAACAGTTTTTACTTACTTCTGATAAGTGAGATGATAAATTAACACTCACATCTCTTGACCAGCTTTCAACCATTTTAGTCATCTGATCATTCAAAGGATTCCAGTTTTTGATCAACATTCTTCGTATATATTTGAGGTCTTTTAGAGATTTACTATAAAACCTCATAGCTTTCTTTTTATAGTTTAAATCGTTTCTTCGTAGGTTAGAGAATCCTATAAGTAATTCTTGTAAAATTCTATGAATTTTTGGTGCATAGATATTCCAGCTTTCTTGACATCTCTCATGGAAATTTTTTCCCCTGAATCTTTGTGGAACATCTTGAATTATTGGAAATGATGGGAAGCTATTTTGAATATCAGGTAACCTGTTAGCTGGTGTAAGCTTTCCAGCCATTTCACGATTGAAAACGGTTATCAGAGTATCAAGTTGATTGTAAACTTCTCCTTCAAAGTGAAACATTTTCTGAAGATAAGTACTAATCATTCCTCTAAGAATTGCTTTTGAATATGCTCTCTTTAGAATACTTGTATTTATCAGACAAGCAGTAAGAAATTCGGCATCCTGTTCTGCAGCTCTAAGTGGTATAATTGTGTTAGCTAAGTTTATAGTAACATTTTGCTTCTGTAACAATTCTGTTGAAGAAATTGTTCTTCCATCAAATCGAAGTTTAGTTCCTTTAAAGAATGTTCTCTTTAGCTGCACAGGAACTGAATTTACGAAAGCTTTAATTTCTCCTTCATCAATAGCAGCACCTATAAGATCAGTAGAACTCAGATTCATCTGTTTTTGAGTTTCATAACCTCTACCTTTTAGATCATCCATAATTTTTGATAAAATACTAACAAAAACTGTTTTTGGGGCAATTTGTCTGAATGAATTAACCATAAAAGAAAAGATATCTCCTAAACTTGCATTAAACAGCTGATCCTTGATGATTTTTTCTAGAGTTGTGATAATAGCTCTTTCTAAAGCACTAGCAAATAAGACTGATTCTTCAATATTTGACAATTGTAATTGTTTACCTACTCCCATAGTAGTGAATTTATCAGATAGTTGCTTCAGCCACTTTGGTTGTAAAACTGTCAGTTTAGAAAGTCTCTCTTTTAGTAAGGTTCTTTTTACACTAATAGAAGTTCCTTTTACTTTAGATCCTTTATTCTTTACAGAAGAAATTTTCTTCTCATCCAAAATGGAAAAAGTAAAATCAATAATTGCATTCCAAATACTTGGTGGTAGTTTCTTTCCTATGAAAGGTTTGATAAGTTGAGTATAAAACAATCGAGCGCTTTGAAGAGCTAAAGGTGAAACCTCTTCAATTAAAGCATCGCATATCATAGAACCTGGATTTGGAACTTCAGCTGCTATTGTTATCTGATTTTGAATTGAAGAGAAGAGGTTAACATCCCTATAATCAATTAGAGAACACAAAGGATCATCTTTTGCTAATGTATAGACTATCTCCTTAGCTAAATTATGAGCTATGAATGAACTAGCAGAATGAATTTCATCAATTGATAGTTTCTTAAGTTGAGTTGCAACCTTTTTATTCAGCTTCTTTGTAAGATATTTATCTATCAGCTCTTGTGGCTTAATGTCTTTACCCTTAAGATTTCTTTCAATGCTATTTCGTATTTCTTCTATTACAAACCTTGGTCGCTCATATTCAACAAGAACAAAAGGATCCTTAATTATTATCTGATTAAGTATGTCTTGTGCAACCATTTGAACCAAAAGTTGGCGTTTAAATGGAATTATTGCTCCTTTATCCCATGAATTTTCATCATCCCCTAACCATGCTCTCAAATCTTTTAACTGTGCAATTGTAGGAAATTTTATTGTATCAGTTTCTAAAATTTTGATGTTTTGGTTGATTAAATCATTTAAACCCCTATTATTCGAAGAAATAGATAATTTCTGCTTTGCAATTGTACAAGCTTTCAGGAAAGCTTTTGAGACAAAATCTGGTGATATCATTTTGCCTGTAGCCATGTTTTGATGAAAATTCGGTGTGAGAACAATAAATTTACAGAAAGAAAGAGCTAACTCTTGAACAAGTTGCTCCTCTGTTTTACTTATTTTTCCTGGTTGATTTGATTTTACTACATATTGAACAACTACATTATCTGCTTCTTCTGCTAAAGTGAAAGTTCCAAATTTAACGTATTCATTTTCCCCAGTCATAAATTGGGAATTGGTTACTTCTACTTCTGTAGTCATTAAGGTTTGTAAAGATAATAGGATACCTTGCATCATACTGGAATCTTTAGCAAGACGTCCTATAGTGGCAAAGCTTATACCAGCATCGCTTCCAGCTGAAATCCATAAATCATAGGGAAAGTGTTTAGACATAGACCTCACATATTGTACGTTGTAACTAAACGTTCTCAATTCTTAATTTTTGTGTTCTTTAATATTGTTTTGCCTAATGGTAATCACAAAAGAATAATTAGGAAAAACATATTAAGATTTGCTTTCTATTTAGATAACAGAAAGTTTAAGAATTAAACCTTTACAAGTTAGAGTAATCAATTCATTAATTTATGTGAATTCAAGATGGGCGAAACCACAACAACTGTCCGAATTAGAAGACTTGTATTAGATGTTTTAAAACCTCATCAACCAAGGATGGATGTTTTAGCTTATGCGGTTGCTGAATTACATGGTGTAGATTCTGTTAATGTAACAAGAACAGAAACTGATTCAAGCACAGAAGGAATTGTAGTTACTATTGTAGGTGATAATCTAATCTACAAAGATATCGAAGATGTCTTGAGAGATTATGGATCTTCAATTCATTCAGTTGATGAAGTAGTAGCAGGTGAACAAATAATCGACACCGTAGCACTTCCCGATGAAGAAGAAAGGTAACTCCTTTAATTACCTTTAGCATAAACCAAGCTAAAATAGCTAATTTATGGTATAAATGAAGTCTTTTTAATTCATAGATTCTTTACTGCTCTGATACCTAAATCAAAGGCTTTTAGATTCTGTTCAATATATTTAGCAGGTACACGCTCTTTTAGAGCACCTCTTAATTCCTCTTCTGTTAAAGGAAACTCTTTTACTTGAGATAATGCTCCTAGAAGTACTATATTTTGTGTTAGAGCTAATCCAGCTTCAATAGCTAAGTTTTCAGCTTCAATCAGTACTAGTTTTACATCGAATTTTGTAATGTTTTCTTTGATATTTTCTTTAGCATTGTCTGCAGCTTTTTTATCTTTCTTCCATGAGATAGGAGAGAGAACTGTGTTTGATGTAATAGCAATTCCACTAGGTTTGAGGAATTTCATATATCTCAAAGATTCATTTTGTTCCAAACCAACTAAAACCTCGCAAGTTCCTATAGGATTTGTGGGTGAATGTAGTTTTTCTCCGATCTTTAGATTAGTAACAACAGATCCACCTTTTTGAGCCATACCATGAACTTCAGATCCTAGAACATGTAAACCCTTCTTCCTTGCCGCTATCACAATAATATCTGTGATAGTTAGAATACCTTGGCCCCCTACTCCACAAACAATCATTTGGTAGGCTTTACTCATCAATATTTACCCCCTTTGATATTGCCTCTACAGGGCAAATTTGGGAACATACACTACACCCCGTACACATTGAAGGATCAATGACTGAATATTTCTTACCTTTTGAATTAGTATCAATACTCCAATATATAGCTGGACATTGGTATTGAACAATACATGTACCACAAGCAATGCATATTTCTGGATCAATATGATAAACCTCTATTTTTTGCCCACTTCTTCTCTGTTGTCTCCACCATTCATTTGCACAGATTTTTCGCATTATTATAACAGTGGGACCTTCATGTTGTAGTGCTTCCTCAAATGTCTTTTTACCATTCTCAAAATCATAAGGGTCAAATTCAACAACATATTCAACACCCAGTGATTTTGCTACATCTGCTATATCAATAACTTCTGTGGGATTTGGTTGAAATCCTGTCATAGCAGTCATTCGATTATCAAGAACTAAAACATTGATGTTGGCTTTGTGATAAACTGCATTTGCTAGTGCAGTTAATCCTGTATGGAAAAAAGTACTATCCCCAATATATGCAAAAATTGGTTTATCTTTTATTATTCTAGAAAAACCATTGGCCATGCTTATTCCTGCGCCCATACATAGAATTGTATCAGTTACCCAGGGATCAAGTGAGTAACAACCTATATCTGATGCGAAAATTCCTTTGTTCTTTCGAACAACTTTTGACAATTCCCAAAATGCAGCTCTATGTTGACATCCAGGACAGAATAATGGCGGTCTAAATGGTATAAAATCAGTGATTTCTTCCTCTGCTTTTTGTATTTCTCCAACAGAAGCAAGCTCACCACCAATAACGCTTTGTAATGCTTCAGCAACTAATCTAGAATTTAACTCGTGATATCTCTTTGTGATTCCAGTACATTTCCCATGAATTTTTGGAACAATTCCGTTCTGAATGAAAAGAGCTGAAATCCTATCTTCTAGATAGGGGTCAACTTCCTCGATAAAGATAATGTTTTTCTTATCTCTTGCAAATTCAAGGATTGATTTTTCATCCAAAGGAGCAACCATACCTAGTTTTAATACTGGTACATCTTTGTCTAATATTTCCAACGCATCCCTTACATAAGCATAAGAAATTCCGCTTGTGATAATCCCGTATTCAGTATCATTTTGTCCTTCAATTACAGATAATCCGCTTTCATGAATCCATTCCTTAATTGATTCCATCTTAGCGACTAGCTTTGGGTGATTTGCTCTGGCTAAGGCAGGCAGACACTTATATCTGTTACTTTTTTCAAATTCTCCTTCTCTGAAACTAGTTTCATATTTGTTAAATTGAACATCTGATCTAGCATGTGATATTCTTGTAGTTGACCTAACAACTAAGATTGTTTCGAATTTTTCACTTATTTCAAATGCCCATTTTGTAAATTCTTTAGCTTCTTGTGGATTTGAAGGCTCTAAAATTGGTACTTGGGCAGAAACTCCTAACCATCTGGAATCTTGCTCATTTTGACTACTGAAACAGTGTGGGTCATCTCCGACTAAAAGAACAAAACCCCC